>NZ_JASJFE010000174.1:0-2822 GCF_030067735.1 Microcystis sp. M53598_WE2
AGCGTCTTCCGTAATTTTTTTTGACATTATTAATAGTCAGCATTTGTAATAAAGTAACAAGGATAGTCAGGAGTCAGGAGACAGGGGACAGGATTAGGGAGTGGAAGATATGGGAAGACAAATTAATGAATACTCTTGCCTTTTCTAACTGATAACTGATTACTGATAACTGATTTACAGTCGGCGTTCAAGGTTTAACATTTGTCGATAGGTAAGCCAACCACCTGCTACCATAGCTAAAGCAAAAAGACAAAGAAAGCGAAAATGAGAGCTAATATCTTGCAGATTTTTGCCCTTTGCCCAAACAGCAATTAAAGCTTCATTCATGTGGTAGATCGGGTTATATTTAGCCAGAGATAGAATATTGTCGGGGAATAAAGCAGTCGGGAGAAAAACGCCGCCTAAAATTAATAAAGGAACCCCAAAAGTTCCCACCAAGGCATTAACATCTTCCGTTCTTTTCGCCAGTTGAGTACCGAGGATAAATCCTAAACCCACATAGGCGGTGATACTAAGAAAAATAATTAATAATTCTAGAGGAATTGAGCCTTTAAAAGTGGCTCCATACTGTTTAGCAATAGAATAAACTAAAACTGTCTGACAGGCGGCAATCGCACAATGGGCGAGAAAAATGCCGATAAAATAGGAAACACCGCTTAAAGGCGATAAAAATAACCGTTTAATCGTTTGTTGCTCCCTTTCTGCCACTACCGTCGCCACGGTTCCCCCCAAACAACTAAAGAAAAGTGCCGCCCCGACGAGGGTGGGAGGAGTAGCCAGAGCCATCGCCTCGTCAAGCTCAATTTTGCCTTTTTCTGCCATAATATAGCCATTTAAGAGCAGGACAAGGATCGGGAAAATGCCCCAGAGGATTAAGCTACGCCCGCGCCGGATTAATTCTACTAAAATTCGTTGAGCGATCGCTAAAATTTCCTGCCAATATTTCATAGAATGTTAGTGTAATTGTTTCTCCCTGTAGAGAAATAAGTTTTCCTACTTTCGACTTAGGCTTATTGTAAGTGTTCCAGAGCTTGATCGGCGCGCAATCTTACCACTATTTCCGCTTCCGTCTCCCGAATCTGTCCTAAAAGTTCCCGAATCGCCCCGCGAAATGCCGCCGCCGCAGTTCCTAACCCCTCCAATCCGACGATCGCCGCATATCTAACCACCCACTCTGCATCCCCTTGCGAAAGTTTCTCCAGTGCCGTAAAAACAGCCTTCTGAGCCTCAGAAACCCGACTTTCCTCCAAATCAGACCAAATTATATTTCCTAAGCCTCTAGCCGCCCCTCGCCGCACGCTAAAGGAAAAATCACTCACCGCCGCCTCAAGCAATAAGTCCAATCCTCGCACATCGCCAATTCCTGCTAGGGCGCGGGTTGCCCAAGCTCTCGCCCCATAATTATAACCGTCTAGGTTGGCCAGTAAATAGGGAACCGCCGCTTTGCCGATGGCGATTAAACCATCCACTGCTGCCACGGAGGCACCGGGGTTATTATATCTCAGGACATCGGTGAGGGTGGGTATTGCCGCTTCACTTTTGGCGGCGGCTAAGTTTTCCACGGCGGTTAGTAACTCATTGGCTGAGTCGGCTTTTTCTACGGCAATAATTAAAGTCTCAACGGTAGGAAGCATTGGTTATCATTGGAGGGGATGAGGGGTTGGGAATTATGAATTATGAATTATGAATTATAAATTATGAAGTGGGAAGAATAAATAAAAATAATTTCCTGACGACTGATTCTTATCTCCTAACCCCACCAACAAACTCTTAAAGATAATTTTATCGCCAAACTTTTTTCTGTAAAATCTGACTAATTTCTTGGGGAAAAGGACAATCATCGGGAAGGTTAAAGGATTGATAATCTGGGTTATCTCGCAAGCTTTTTAAAGCCGTGGCATAGCAATCTAAAAATACTTGATCCCAGTAGGGTTTTAAACTAGGAGAATCCCTCAAAAGTTCTTCTAGTTCCCGTTGACTGCGCCTAATAGTTTCTTGCCAACCTCGATAATCCTCAACGTAATCAGTATAGCAGAGTTTGAGGCAGTGTTCTAAGATGGTGGTTAACCGGTTGCGGAGTTCACG
Source organism: Microcystis sp. M53598_WE2 (assembly GCF_030067735.1). NCBI lineage: Bacteria > Bacillati > Cyanobacteriota > Cyanophyceae > Chroococcales > Microcystaceae > Microcystis > Microcystis sp. M53598_WE2. The sequence goes on from NZ_JASJFE010000174.1 coordinate 2,086, forward strand.
TTTTTGACTTCTGCCCAAACTTTCTATCTCCTCGATTAAGTTTTCCCAGTCAACTTTATCAAAGTTTTTTTGTCTTAACAGAGTGATTGTCTCGTTCAGCCAGCCGACATAATCAGTTTGAATTAGCATAAAAACCTCGTAATTTTATCAGTTTTAATTTAGATACAAAATAACCAATGATTAATTACAATAAACTATCCATTAAAGTGAGAATTTCGGAGATATTTTCGCCGCTAGAATTAGTTTTTAGATGGTTTTCTAAAAGTTCCTTGAGAGCAACCAGTTTCAGACTATTTTCCGCCAAAGTATTAGCGATCGCAGGGGCAGCCGGCAGATAACCCGTAGCGCCCAAATCCATTAAAGCAGAACGACGCAGCTGTAATTCTTCCCCTTGCAAGGCCTTAATCAGAATATCGCCATAGTGGGGGTTAGTCGTGAGTTGATAGAGGGCGCGGGCAGCCGCATAACGCACTTTTTCGACGAAATGCTTTAAAAACGGTTCAATCAGGGGAATCGCTGCCTTCGCTTGCAGGGTTCCCAATGCCTCGATAATCGCCTCGTAGGGTTGGACTAAATGGGGTTTTCCCGCCACTAAAACGGCCACTTCGATGCCACCCTCTAATAGTTTCTTTAAAGGTGCGATCGCGCTTCGATCCTGAAGCATTTCCAATGCCTGGGCAGCCGATTCGCGCACATAATAATCTTCGCAGTCGAGACAGGCAATCAAAGCGGGAAGA
>NZ_JASJFE010000330.1:0-1021 GCF_030067735.1 Microcystis sp. M53598_WE2
AAGAAGCTTAAGAACTCTGCCAAATAAGTGCTAATCGCTTCTTTCCATGTTTTGTCGTAATTAGCTGTCACCTCAGCCATGCCTTTCCCACCTAATTGCTATATAATAAATAATATCCTAATCTTTCAAAAACAATGGACAATTCTAACCCTACTCCTATCCCCTGCGAAAATAGTGATACTTCTTCCTTAGAAACCGCTAACCACAAACCCTTTTGGAAAGCCATTGTGGAAATTGGTGAAAAAGTTCCCATTGAAGAGTGGAACAAATTACCTAAAGATTTTGCTCGCAATTTTGAACATTATATGTATGGCGCACCCAGAGACGAGGATTACGAAGACGAATGAGAAAGATTTTTTTAGATACTGCTTATCTTCAAGCACTGGTTGACACTCGTGATAGTTTACATCAATCTTCTGTAGCTATTACCGACGAATTAGATATATTTCTATCTGTTACTAGCGAAATGGTGTTAACTGAATTACTAAATGCCTTATCTGGAAGGGGTGGGTATTTAAGGGATGCTGCCCTAGACATTGTGGATAAATTACACCAAGACTCATCAGTAGAAATTATCCCTCAAACCTCTCAGTTATTTGCTGAAGCATTGCTATTTTATCGCCAAAGACGAGATAAAAGCTATAGCTTAACAGATTGTGCTTCGATGTTGATTATGAGACAACAAAATCTCTCCGATGTTTTAACTTTTGATCGCCATTTTCAACAAGAAGGATTTAATGCACTACTGAGAAATTAGGAGGTAAAATAACTAATTGACTTTTTGAGCTACTTCTGCTAGACAATCAAAGTGACGACCATATTTAACAATAATCGTCATCGATCCTCGATAATCAATTAACCCTGTCATTACCGCTTTAACTGCACCAATTTCTTGATTAACAAATCGTTCCCAATTCTCTCTAGTTGCTGAAAAAATAGGTAAAGATTCATCCATTTCTTCAATCAGTTCTAAACTAACAATCTGACCCTGATCATCCCATTCTGAACAAACAGAAACCCC
>NZ_JASJFE010000926.1:0-4708 GCF_030067735.1 Microcystis sp. M53598_WE2
GGCTCTTCGGTTTGTGTTATGCAATGGACGGGGGTTATAAGGGATGGAACCGTTATATAGAAAGGCATTTAGCGATTTTTGTCAATTGTTTTTGATATAGAGCGAACTAATCAATTAAGTCTCTTACCAGATAAGGATTTAGTCGATTTATGCCCCCCTATCGAACCATACCAAGTAACGAAGAACCAGTTACCTCCAAATGATTGAGTACCAAAGTTTTCGTGACCGCCTAACTATATATTATGCGGAAATTTTCCGTATATAGCACCAAATACGCATTTTTTAAAGAATCTGTCCGCATATTACGCTCAAATTGAGTGATTGCAAGAAGTTTTCCGTATAATATTACGATAAGCGTGTTATGCCGATTAGCGTACTCTGTGATGAACCCTTCCCCACTGATTTGTTCAAAGTTTTCTCGTTGTGCGACTGTCAGATGAACTTTATCTCGCCTACATCTTCCCATGATTGATGTCCTCAGTTGAGCCTATCTATTGCCCTATTTTAGCTGTGTCAGTCCACTACCAGATCGGCTACCTGAAATTTCAGCTATCTGTAATGAAATTTCATCTATCTGTAACCCTACAGGCCAAAATAGTTTAAAAATCCGTCGAGAATTTCTAGGATAGAAGTAAAGACCATCCTTGCCTACTTTTTCTATGATCCTAGCCGCCGAAACTGGACTAAAAACCGCTACTCTAGACGTAAAAGGCATGAAATGCGCTGGCTGTGTGAGTGCCGTGGAACGACAACTCAGCCAAAATCAAGGGGTAAAATCGGCCCAAGTTAATCTAATCACGGAAATTGCCGTGATTGAATACCAACCAGATGCGATCGCACCAGAGCAATTAGCCGCAAAATTAACCGCAATCGGATTCCCCACCCAACCGCGCAGCTCATCGACTCCCCTTTCTCAACAAAATCAACGGCTGCAAAACCAACAAAAAGAACGGCAACAACAATTATACCGATTAGCGATCGCTTGTTGTTTACTGGTTTTTTCCCTGATTGGTCACTTACACCACATCGGGGGACCAGAAATCCCCATCTTTCAAAGTATTGCTTTTCACTGGATTTTAGCCACCCTAGCCATTTTATTCCCCGGCCGCGATATTTTCATCGATGGTTGGCGGGGATTACGGCACGGGATGCCAAATATGAACACTCTCGTTAGTTTAGGCACAGGTAGCGCCTATATAGCCAGTTGTTTGGCTCTTATCTTCCCTAATCTCGGTCTAGAGTGCTTTTTTGATGAACCAGTCATGCTGTTAGGTTTTATTCTCCTCGGACGGACTCTAGAAGCGCATTCCCGTCATCGCGCAGCCGCAGACTTAGAAGCGCTTACTTCCCTACAACCGGCAGTGGCTCACCTGATTGGTAGTACAGATGACCGTGTGGGTGTGGCGATTCCGGTGGAACAGCTGCGCGTCGGGGAATGGGTGCGCGTCTTACCCGGGGAAAAAATTCCCGTGGATGGGGAGATTATTCAGGGAAGAACCACGGTAGATGAAGCTTTGTTAACGGGGGAATCGCTGCCGGTGGTCAAGGAAATGGGAGATCTAGTCATTGCTGGCAGTTTTAATCTCTCTGGTGCGATCGCTGTGCAAACTCGTCAGGTGGGGACCGATACCACCCTAGCTAAGATTATCGCAGCCGTGGAATCAGCCCAAACTCGCAAGGCCCCGGTACAGAAGATAGCGGACCGGGTAGCGGGTTATTTTGCCTACGGAGTCATGATAATTGCCCTAATTGTGCTGCTCTTTTGGTATTTTTGGGGAACTAGGCTCTTTCCAGAGGTGTTAGGGTCAACCACAGGACACCACGAGATGATTCAACCCACTTCTCCCCTACTTTTGTCCCTAAAATTAGCGATTTCCGTGCTTGTGGTCGCTTGTCCCTGCGCTCTCGGTTTAGCCACACCGACGGCCCTACTGGTGGGAACCAGTTTAGCAGCCGAACGGGGTATTTTAATTAAAGGGGGCGATGTTTTGGAAACCGTCTCGCAACTGCAAACGGTGGTTTTTGACAAAACGGGAACCCTCAGCCAAGGTCATCCAGAAATTACCGATTGTTTGAGTTTTTCTATCCTTAATTCCCTGGAAATTCAACAATTAGCGGCAGTAGTGGAGAGTGGTACTAATCATCCCCTCGCTCGGGCGATTTTAGACGCGGTTACTCCCCCTACTAACCTGACGGGGGAAGATTTTCAAACTGTCGCCGGATTGGGAGTTTCGGCAAGGGTGCAGGGGTCGAAAATTGTTCTGGGAAATCGGCAATGGTTGGCGCAAAACGGCATTAAAATCGATGAAACTATCTGGGGGATTCAAGAGCTTTTACAAGCGGGTAAAACGGTGATTTATCTGGGGATGGAAGAACAATTACTCGGTGCGATCGCTTTTCAGGATCGATTACGTCCCGATGCTCAAACAACCGTGAATCAGTTGCAAAAACTCGGTTTAGAGGTGATTTTACTCAGTGGTGATCGCCAAGAAGTGGTGACAGCGATCGCTAATAGTTTGGGTATTAGCCAATTTTATGCCGAAGTTGCCCCCACCGAAAAATCCGCCTTAATTGCCGACCTACAGACAAAAGAGGGCAAAATCGTGGCTATGGTCGGGGATGGTATCAATGATGCTCCCGCACTAGGACAGGCTAACATCGGTATTGCTCTGGCCGGTGGCACAGAAGTGGCCATGGAAACGGCTGGGATCGTTTTAATTAGCGATCGCCTGGAGGATGTGGTGCAATCTCTGCATTTAAGTCTGGCCACATGGCAAAAAATCCGACAAAATCTTTTTTGGGCTTTGGGTTATAATACCTTTGCTATTCCCATTGCCGGTGGTTTATTACTGCCCCGTTGGGGTCTAGCTTTCAGTCCGGCCTTAGCAGCAGCTTTAATGGCTTTTAGTTCGGTTATGGTAGTGAGTAATTCCCTGCTTTTACGTCGTCAATTTCCTCCGCTCAAATCGACGCAGGAAGGCAAAAACTAAAGCAATTACCGATTTTTTCTCGATAAATCTATCAAGCACCAAAAAGAGCGGCTCTCTTATTCTTTGTGTGATAAGTTTCACTGATACAGGAGCGATCAATCTCTGTGTCCTCTGTGTCTTTGTGGTTCGTTACCCAAGAGAGCCAAGATGGTATTTTGTCCCCGTCTTTGTCAGTTGACGGAGACAGGAACAAATCGGGTTAAGCAGTAATTCTGGTCAGGGATTGGCCTTGATAATTTTTGGTAATAATCTGGTGAATAGATTGGAAAAATTGCCGACAACGATTATTAGTTCTCAGGGGCAATTCATGATTTTTTACCAATAAATCGATCTGAAGTTCCGAGCTAGTGGGAGGATGAATAAATAATTCCACTTTCACTAACTGGGGAAAGAGCGCATCGTTAGGAACCTCCGATAAAAGTAACACATCGGGCCGGCGCTTGATGATTTCAAATTCACCCAAACTTAGGATATCATCGTATAAAAGCCCGGTCTGATGGGGAGAAATTCCGACAAAATAAGAACAGGAATAGCGAGCCATGGCAGGGAAAAGATGATAGATTGGTCACGGTTAATCGGTCAAAATCAGGCCATTGAACTACTACAAAGAGCGCTTGAAATCAATTCGATCGCTCCCGCTTACTTATTCGCCGGCGCTAAGGGGATTGGACGCAATCTAGCAGCAAAATGTTTCTGTCAAGACTTGTTAACTAGAGATCGATCTCCGGAAACAAGGGAATTAATCCTGAAACGCTTTCTCGGGGGCAATCATCCCGATTTACTCTGGATTGAACCCACTTATCAACACCAAGGCAAACTGCTCACCGCAAAAGAAGCACAGGAAAGCAATCTCAAGCGTAAAGCTCCCCCGCAAATCCGCATCGAACAAATTCGCGAGATTACTAACTTTTTAAGTCGTCCTCCCCTCGAATCGGCCCGCTCTGTGGTGGTGATCGAGCAAGCAGACACCATGACGGAATCAGCAGCAAATGCCCTCTTAAAAACGCTTGAGGAACCGGGAAAAGCCACTTTAATCCTGATTGCTCCCAGTCCTTCCTCTTTACTACCCACTCTCGTTTCTCGCTGTCAACATATCCCTTTTCAGCGTCTTTCGGAAGAAAATCTCGCTCAAGTCTTGCGCTCTAACGGACACGCTCGCGTTCTCAATTATCCGGCAATTCTCGGTTTAGCCCAAGGTAGCCCCGGAGAAGCGATCGCCGCTTTAGAATTTCTCGACAGTCTCCCCCAAGATTTACCGCGATCTTTGAGCAAATTTCCCCTAAAACTCTCCCAAGCACTGGAATTAGCCAAAATTATTGCTCAAACTCTTGACACGGAAACCCAATTATGGTATGTGAGTTATCTTCAGTATGAGGATTGGCAACGACGACGAGAGCGATCGATTTTAGAAATCTTGGAAAAAACCCGCCGGCAGCTGTTAGCCTACGTTCAACCCCGTTTAGTCTGGGAATGCACTTTCTTGGCATTGGCCAAACTATCCACCGCCCAAAAGTCTTAAAATTGTTATATTTATCGATCGAGTGGGGAGAAAGAGCATGAAAATGAAATCCTTAGTTTTGCTGATTCTGTTAACCTTGACTACGGTTTTAGGTGCTTGTCAGGGAGGAAAAGAAGCCGAAGAACCGAAAAACGTCCCTACCACGGTGGAATCGCCGCAAAAAGACGAAGATAGCGATAAAGACGGGGAAAACCAGCAA
>NZ_JASJFE010000716.1:0-4231 GCF_030067735.1 Microcystis sp. M53598_WE2
AAATAAGCTTAAAATTCCCCAATCAAGCTGACGTAACCACATTTGCCAAGTGGCGGATAAGGGATAGGTTTGAGCCACATAAATCCCCAAAGATAGTAAAATTAATGCTAAGATAAGCAGATTTACCGTCAGTCCGATCGCCGTGGTGACATCCTCTAAATAAAAAGCTATCTTGGCACGAAAAGAGAGCATAAATTCAGCTATCAGTAAACAGTAACCAGTAATCAGTGAACTGAAAAATTATATCTGATAACTGATCACTGATAACTGATTAGGGTAATTCCACCGAAGTTGGTTTAGCAATATGAGGTAAACCCCAACCTAATTTTTCCCGGAGGATGCGGAAGAATTCCGTCGATTGCAGGCGAATAAAATGAACATTGTAGGGGGATTTCTGCACATTAATTCGATCTTCTGGCAAGATATAAGAACCGCCATTACCGTCCACTACCATCACCATCCGATTAGCAGTTGCTGGAAAAATATTTACAGTTTCCTTGTCAGAAAATACCAAGGATCTGGAAGCTAAAGAATGGGGACAAATGGGAGCTAATTGTAATACCGGCACATCGGGAGTTATTACCGGGCCACCGGCGCTGAGAGCATAGGCAGTAGAACCGGTAGGAGTGGAGAGAATCACCCCATCGGCAGCGATATCGACGGGCGCGTGTTCACCAATTTGAATCTCAAAATGACACATACTGGTGAGGGGTTCGCGGTGGACGACCACCTCATTGAGAGAAAGTGCCTCCCAGAGGAGGGTATCTTCGCGAAATAGTCGCACTGTGATCATCGAGCGATTTTCGATGGTGTAATTCCCCTCTAGAACCAGTTCTAAGGCGGGTTCAAGCTGATTTAGGTAAATTTCGGTCAAAAAGCCCATGTGTCCCGTATTGACCGTTAACAGGGGCAAATTGAGGGTGGCCAACTGCCGGGCCGCCGATAGGACTGTACCATCGCCCCCCAACACGATCGCAAAACTTAAATCCTGATCGAAGTGGGGGGGGACTAACTGATCGATCGGGGTAAAACAAACCGGACGAGAGGGTTTAGAATGGCCTAGCAGGCCACCGCTGCCGGTAGCCATAAACACCTGCCAACCTCGGGAAAGTAGCTGATCTTGTATCTGATGGGCTGTTTTACAAGCGATAGGCTTAATATCGTTGTAAATAATGCCGATTTTGGGCATTGACAAATTTTCCTACTGCTGAATCACGCTTTCTTTTTGAAAGGAGTTTTCTTCTTCTTTTGAGCTTTTTGTTTCTCGAAGTCGATTTCCTTGAGCTTCTTGAGAATGCGGCTAAAGTATTCTTGTAAATAGGATTCTAAAGTAGTTGTTTGACTCGGATCAAGGCCAAATACTTGATAAACTTCTGCCATGGGGGCATCAAGAGCTTGACCACTAGCGAGAACTTCCGCAAAAGCTAGTCGGTCGGATATATTATAAGTCCATTGGAAACAACGGCTTATTCCCCGCATAAAACGCAGTAATCCCATGGGTAAACGCCAAATTTTCCCCTCTTTACCCGATAAGCGTTCGCAAACTTCGATAATTTCTTCAGCTTTCCAAGCTTTGCTGCCCACCACAGGATAGGATTGACCGACGGTTTCGGGGACTTCTAGGGCGCGAACGGCGAATTTAGCGATATCTTGGGTGTCCATGTAGGCGATCGCCGTACTTTCCCCCGTGATCCAGACCGTTTGATTATCTAACATCGGGATGGCGTATTGACCGATTAACCCCTGCATAAAGCCACAGGGACGCAGAATTGTATATTTTAAACCCGATTCTGCTATAAATTTCTCGGTACAGCGTTTTATCTCCATCAAAGGCACGTTGGGATATTTTTCGGCATTGAGAATCGAAAAGAAAATAAAGCGATCAACTCCGGCAGTTTTGGCCGCTTGAATCAGATTAACTTTACCATCCCAATCCACCTGTTTAATGCTGGCCGAGTCCGTCGCCCGGGCAGTAGCGGCATCGATCACCGCATCCATTCCCTCTAAAGCGGCAATAATGGTACTCTTGTCCCGTAGGGTTCCCCCGACTAATTCCGCGCCCCATTCCTTCAAAAAAGCCCCTTTTCTCTGACTGCGTACCAAACAACGCACTTGATGTCCCTGATCGATGGCATGACGCACGATCTGTCGCCCTAGGGTTCCCGTCGCACCGACAACTAATACTTTCATCTATAATTAATTTTTTGTTACATTTGTTAACACTTCTCTAAGATACTATCAAAAAAGTGGATCATTGGGGATAGAAAAATTCTAAGATTCCCCGATCCCCGTCCAGTTCTACCATTGTTCCCACCGGTAAAGCGGCATTATCGCCATCATGACCGAAAGGTAACTCAGCAATAACCGCAATGCCTAAATCGCCCAAACGCTCTTTTAAGACTTCCTCCACGGTTTGACTATCACTACCGGGAGCTGCCAGACAACGGCTAAAACGACCGAGGGCAATGCCTTTAATTCGGGAGAAAATGCCCAGCATTCGCCACTGAGTTAACATTCGATCGATCCGGTAGGGGGCCTCGGTTACGTCCTCTAGGGCTAAAATTACCCCCTCTAGGGTGGGTTGAACCGAGGTTCCGAGGAGATGGGTGGCTACGGTTAAATTAGCTGGTAATAAGCGTCCCCGCACTTTGCCCCCACCCCAACCTTGACCGATAAGAGGGGCTAAAGGACGACCTTCTAGAAGAGAAAAGAGGCGATCGATTGATTGGGGACTTTCTTGGGCTAAGGTGGTTAAAACTGCCCCGTGAACGCTACAAATGCCCTGTTTCGCTAAACTCCATAAAATCCCCGTCACGTCGGAAAAACCGATTAACCATTTCGGGTTAGTTTTTGCCCATGTCCAATTTTCTAAGAGGCGAGCGCTACCGTAACCCCCCCTAGCGCAGAGAATTGCTTGACAATCGGGATCTTGCCATGCTTGGGCTAAAGCTTGACGACGTTGCTCGTCGCTACCAGCGAGATAACCGAGACGATTCGACCAATTCTCGCTAAATTCCACTTGATAACCCCTTGATCGCCAGATTTCTACGCCTTTTTCTAGGGCGGCTAATTCCTTGACGGCGCCACTGGTGGCCACCAGAGAAACTTTAGCACCGGGTTGCAGAAATGATGGGATGATCATAGGTTAATTCTCTTTTGTGGGCGGATTAAGCGGAAATTACAGGCAATTTTGTGGCAGCATGAAAACTGACAGCATATTCTATCGAATGTTTCTCGATTTTCCCGATTCGTTCTTTGAATTAATCGCTCAACCCGATGCTATCGTGAGCAATTATCGATTTACTTCCCAAGAAGTTAAACAACTAGCTTTTCGATTGGATGGTTTATTTTTGCCGCTCGATCATCTAGAAAATTCGCCCTTTTATCTGGTAGAAGTGCAGTTTCAAAAGGATGAAGACCTATATTATCGATTATTTTCGGAACTTTTCTTATATCTTAGACAGTATAAACCTTTGTCACCGTGGCAGATAGTTGTTATTTATCCTAGCCGAGAAATTGAACGAGAACATCCCCAGCAATTTGAAGACTTGTTATCCTTGGCCAGGATTAAAAGAATCTATCTGGATGAATTGGCAAATGACGAGACTCCTTCTTTAGCGATCGCCCTGATCAAATTGGTCACGGAAAGTGAGAGTCAAGCTGTTAATTCTGCTAAGATTTTAATTAAACAGGCTCAAAGAGAAGTGAGCGATCGCTTAGTGCAGAAAAATGTCATTGATTTAATCGAAACGATCATCATTTATAAGTTACCCCAAAAAAGTCGAGAGGAAATTGAAGCTATGTTGGAACTACAAGACCTAAAACAAACTCGTTTCTATCAAGAAGCTTTTGGAGATGGAATTGAACAGGGAATTGAACAGGGAATTGAACAGGGAATTGAACGGGGAATTGAACAGGGAATTGAACGGGGAATAAACTTGCAAAAATTGAAAACAATTCCTCTACTGCAAGACCTCGGTTTAACCCCGCAACAAATCTCGGAACGCTTAGACTTGACTCTGGAAACAGTGCTTAACTATTTGGCACAACAGCAACAATGATCAATCCTGTTTCAACAGTCTAGAAAAGCATCAATAGTAGTGAATCAGTGACCTTTAAGCTATCAGGGATAACTCGATGAATAATGACTTATTGACTTTCTTCTTTTGTGTTACCCTTCTCATTCTCTATCTAGTTTTTTCAGCTTTAACCGAGATGGGAACAAAATGGC
>NZ_JASJFE010000549.1:0-3192 GCF_030067735.1 Microcystis sp. M53598_WE2
AGTACGGGCGAAGCATTCGGATAGAAAATCTCCGGTTTCACCGATAGGTTATTGCCCGAATGCTTCGCCCCTACAGGACACGGGCCGATGAAGACGCAAGGTTTTGAACGAAGATTCTCTCAAAATCTTGCACCTGTGAGAGCAAAACAGAACCCTAAAACCCTTACCTCGTCTATATTTCACATTTATTCAGCAAGCCCTATATAAATCCCTCGGATAGGTGAAACTGTTTCTATGAATAGTGAAATTTGATACAGTCAACCAATTTTTTACACTTCCGTTTTTTTGGCAAGTTTTGGCGGAATTTGCTCGGCTGTTAAGGTGACAATTTGACCATCTTTGAAAATGCTGATAGACTCTCCTAAGAGCCGGTGTCTCTCAATTGCTTCTGCGATTGCGACTCTAACACCTGTATCGATTTTCTGATGCAGTTCCGTTAAGGTGGGTTCAGTCATTTTGGTTTCTGGTAATGATTCGGAAGGTGTCTGGGTTATAAATAATAGGAGGTTGATTAAATCCTAACGCAGCAACTAAGTGCGGTTCATCCCCAGAATTATCATAGATAACCCAAGTATCGCACAAAGGTAAATACAACTGCACGAGGTTAATGCGTCCCCGCTCATAACGACGACGAACCACATCTTCAGGAATATTATGACCGCCACTGGCTACCCTTCTGTGAACTCTCTCTAAAGCTAATTCTGGACTTTGTAGCCAAAAATAAATAAGATTGAGCCTATAGCCAGAACTTTGACAGTCTCTCAAAAAACGGGCAAAATGTCGGGATGCCAGGGTGCTTTCAAAAGCAAAATCTATTCCTTGGCACTTCAGTGTTATCAGTCTTTCTAACATCAACCGTCCTGCTTGGATAGCAACCGACTCAGGATTAAAAGGTGAGAGTCCGGCGGCAATTTCATCGGCGTTAACGTACTCGATAACGCCTAAAAAGTTGGGTAAAAGTTTTTTAGCGACGGTGGTTTTCCCGGAACCATTGGGGCCACCAATTAGATAAACGTCAGACATGAGGGAAAAGCTCGTCCTCCAGATTATTTTGAGATAACCTCGAACTAAGTACCAGTGGTACCAGTTTACCAGAAGTGGCTACTCTCCTAGATGATGGTAATCTGAGAACATTTGGCGATGACGGTTGCCAAGAGGTTTTCACTAATCTCGATCGAATTCGTTACCCTGAAAAATCCTGTATTTTTTAACAAGTCAGACTAAATCTTTCAAGGAGGAGTTTACAAATTTCCTTGGCATAAGTTGATATTTGAGAGACGAAAATATAGAAGCAGCTGATTATTTACTAACCTACTTTTTTTAATTTTTAACGGGTTAGGGCTGGGATATACTGAGATTGTTGCTTATAGATCACTACTATGGGACGTTTAGCGCTGATCAGCGTCACTGACAAAACCGGAATAGTTGACTTTGCCCGTCAGCTAACAGAAGAATTTGATTTTGAAATTATTAGCAGTGGAGGAACCGCCAAAACGCTCCAATCGGCGGGAATTCCCGTGATTAAAGTGGGAGAATATACAGGATCTCCTGAAATCTTGGGCGGAAGGGTGAAAACTCTCCATCCTCGCATCCATGGCGGTATTTTGGCTAGACGGGATTGGCAGTCAGATTTAGCGGAAATGGAGGCTAATCAAATTCGTCCTTTTGATTTGGTGGTGGTTAATCTCTATCCCTTTGAACAGACGATCGCCAATCCTGATGTCACCACCGCTCAGGCGATCGAACAAATCGATATTGGTGGTCCGGCGATGTTACGCGCCTCAGCTAAAAATTTCGCCCATTTGACTGTCATCAGTAACCCGAAGTATTACGAGCAGTATTTAAGCCAATTACGGCAAAATAACGGCGAAATCTCCCTGGAATTCCGTCAAAAAATGGCGGGGGAAACCTTCGCTTTAACCAATGCCTACGATGGTGCGATCGCTGCCTATTTCGCCAGCTTAAACGGGGAAACGACTCGCTTTAATTTGGCGGGAAATGCCCTGCAAACCCTGCGTTACGGCGAAAATCCCCACCAAAGTGCCACTTGGTACGGCAGCGGTACAATGGCTCAAGGTTGGGGAAAAGCGACCTTATTACAGGGAAAAGAACTAAGTTATAACAATTTAGTCGATTTAGAAGCAGCCCGCCGTTTAATCGCCGAATTCGGCAGTGAAGAACCGGCTGCCGCTATCTTGAAACACACTAATCCCTGTGGGGTGGCGATCGGTGGTAGTTTAGTGGAAGCTTATACTAAAGCTTTTAACGCCGATGCTATCTCGGCTTTTGGGGGTATTGTTGCCCTAAATCAAGCCATAGACGAAGCAACCGCTAAAGAATTAACGAAAACCTTCCTAGAATGCGTGGTAGCCCCCGATTGTAGCCCCGAAGCCCGGGATATACTCGCTAAAAAGTCAAAAGTGCGGATTTTATTGCTGCCGGATTTAACCACGGGAGAAAAACAAACAGTAAAAGTTATCGCTGGCGGTTTTCTAGTACAAGCGGCCGATGACGTGGTGGAAACTCCGGATGAGTGGCGAGTGGTGACAGAAAAACAACCTACCCCCGCACAATTAGCGGAATTACTGTTTGCTTGGAAAGTATCTAAGCACGTTAAATCTAACGCTATTGTGGTGACAAAAAATAAAACTACTTTAGGCGTTGGTGCGGGGCAAATGAATCGCGTTGGTTCGGTGAAAATTGCCCTTGAACAAGCAGGGGAAGCGGCTAAAGGTGGCTATTTAGCTAGTGATGGTTTTTTCCCTTTTGATGATTCTGTTCGCACGGCGGCCCAGTTTGGTATCGAGGCAATTGTTCAACCCGGAGGTTCTTTAAAAGATCAGGATTCAATTAATGCCGCTAATGAGTTAGGTTTAATTATGGTCTTAACAGGCATTCGTCATTTCTTGCATTAATACAAAGTTAGGGTGTGTTATTGCTTAAATTAACGCACCCCAACTTTGTATTAATTATCGGTTAATTTCCCTGACTCAATAGACCTCGACCTAATATTATCTCAAGACTAAAAGTCTTTCTATTCAAGAGACTTAACCCCAAATAAAAATAATTTTAATTGCCCCATATTTTTTCAGTGAAATTGAATTAGCAACGATAGATACGCATTTTAGTAGCTTAGAACTACTCAGTTAGTACAAAAGCTAAAAGCAAGCTGTGATTGGGTTATAATTTTTG
>NZ_JASJFE010000048.1:0-3427 GCF_030067735.1 Microcystis sp. M53598_WE2
ATAAATTAAGCTGACGTTTGGCAAAAACTTCTAAAGGTTTGACTAAAGCTCCAGGTTGATCTAAAACTTGAAAAGCGAGGGACATTCGCTCCCCTTGAGGATGGGAAGTTAAATCCATGACCCAAAAACGGGTACAATTATCGGGATAATCATTAATTGGTTGTATTAATATTGGTACATGATACAGTTTTGCTGCCCGGGGAGAAGCAATCGCGGCCGAATTAGTCTCTCGATCGAGAATTTGAATCGCTTCTGTGGTAGAATTGGTGGGAATAATTGGCACGTTAGGTAAATTATTTTCTAGCCACTTTTGACATTGGGCTAAAGCTTGGGGATGAGAATAAACGGTTTTAATTTCTGTTAGCGATTGTCTGGGAGATAGAAGTGCATGGGAAATCGGTAAAACTAATTCTTGTTGAATCTGTAACCCGGGTAATTGCCATAAAGCATCAAGAGTCATTACCACACTTCCTTCGGTGGAATTTTCCACCGGGACCACTGCTAAATCGGCCTGATTTTGGACAACCGATCGCAGGGCCAAGGCAATGCTAGGATAGGGTATTAATTGACGAGGCTGGGGTGGTAAACTATTAGCAAATGCTAAAGCGGCTGTTTCTGAATAGGTTCCCACCGGCCCCAGATAAGCGATCTTTACAGTCATTTAGATTATCCCCGCAAGCAATTTTTTCTAGCTATTACAGCCTTTCTCGTCAACATCAAGTATAACCTAATTCAACCACAGTTTTCAGTTGATAATTGGCTAAAGGAGCAATATAGTAGGGAACCTTTTTAGCTAACTCTAGGGTACAGGTAATTTTTTTAACTTGGCTTTTACCGCCCAAAAATTTACAATCATAACTAGCATTGTGAAAAACCTTTTCTATCCGGTCAACCAGCATGATTTTAGTGATAAAATAGTCAGTAAGATCGGGTCGATCGAGAACATCCAAAATTGTCACCCGCTCCCCCGTTAAGTCCGTGGAATCAGCCAGAATTTGAATCAGAGACAAACGGGGAGTCTTGCTATCGTAATCGGCTACTTCCGTATCTAACCAAAGAATGGGAAAATGAGAAAAGTGATCGATCGCATTCATCATAGCGTCGGATTCCGTTAAATAAGGCATGGTTGCAGAGGTGGAAAAATGTATCAAAAAATCTTGATAGCAATAGATTTATCAGAGATGGGGGAGAGTGTCTTTAAGGAGGCTGTATCCTTAGCTAGTAAGTACGAAGCTAACCTCCTACTACTGCACGTCCTTTCCCCTGAAGAAGATTATAGCCCTTTACCGATTCCGCCCAATTTAGCCGATATTTACCCCGCCCAGGGCAATGATCTGACTCTCGATTTTTGGCGGCAACAATGGGAAGAATTCGAGCAGAAAGGGGTGGCCATGTTGCAAAAAAGGGCTAATCAGGCGGGAGAAATGGGTGTCAAGGGAGAATACCGGCAAATTTACGGTCATGCCGCCAAAACTATCTGTAAAGTGGCGCGAGAGGAAAATGTTGATTTAATTGTCATCGGTCGGCGTGGGCGATCGGGTCTAGGAGAGTTATTCTTAGGTAGTGTGAGTAATTATGTTCTCCATCATGCCCCCTGTTCCGTCTTAATTGTTCAACATCATCAAGACTAAAAATTGCTGATTAGCTATTCCCCCCTAAAATCCCCAAACGATTAAAAGGAAAAAAGCGAAAAACCGCCCTACCAATCACGTTATTTTCCGGTAAAAACCCCCAGATATGGGAGTCATTGCTATTATTGCGATTGTCTCCCATGACAAATAAATTATTTTCCGGCACAAGCAAAGGCATTAAATTATATTGAGGGGATTCGAGAATATAATCCTCTGACAAGGGTTGATTATTCAGATAAATTTTGCCCTCCTTGACAGCAATCACATCCCCTGCTGTGGCAATCACTCTTTTAATAAAAGCTTGGTCCTTTTGGTATCCCTGTAATTGTAATTGTGCCGGCGGTTCAAAGACGACGATATCCCCCCGTCGAGGAGGATGGAAATCGTAGGAAAGTTTTTCCACTACTAAGCGATCGCCCTGTTCTAAAGTGGGTAACATAGAATCAGAGGGGATAAAACGAGGTTCAGCCACAAAAGTGCGGATCAATAGGGCTAAAACTAAAGCTATAGTGATAATTTGCAGATTTTCTCGAATAGAAGCCCAAAAACTCTTGGATTTGTCCTTATTAATTTCTTGCTCTTGCATTATTGCCCAGATGATGGTTGATGTAACTTAGCTTTCGCTTGCTGCCAGAAAACCGTTAATTCCTCTAGTGTATAGTCATGGAGAGGCTTTTCTGCGACAGATTCCACTAGGGAAAAACGTTGAATAAAACGCAGATTAGTCTCTTGTAAAGCGATACTGGGGTCTAAATTATACCAGCGAGCAAGATTGACAATAGTAAAGAGTAAATCGCCTAATTCGGCCTGTTGATGCTCTTTATCGCCCGATTCTAGGGACTCTTGCCATTCTGCTAACTCTTCGCCGAATTTTTCCCAGACTCCTGCGATATTTTCCCACTCAAAACCGACTCGCGCCGCTTGCCGAGAAATTTTCATTGCCCCCATCAAGGGTGGTAAAGTTTGGGCATAACGGGTTAATTTGCCGCTAATAGTCGGGTCATTTTTTTCCTCAGCTTTGATTTTCTCCCAATTTTGACGCACCTGTTCGGGATTTTCTAGGGATAGCTCCCCGAAAACGTGGGGATGACGACGAATTAATTTATCGGTGATGCCTCTAGCCACTTCTTCTAGGCTAAAATTACCCTCATCACTGGCAATTTGGGCTTGTAAAACCACCTGTAGCAGTAAATCGCCTAATTCCTCGGCAATGGCAGTTTTATCACCGCTTTTAATCGCCGCTACCACCTCATAAGCTTCTTCGATAACGTAGGGAATCAGGGTTTCCGGGGTTTGAGCTAAATCCCAAGGACAGCCGCTTTCTGGGTCTCGTAAACGGGCAACAACGCTGATTAAATGGTTTAATGCCGCTAAGATGGCCTTGTAACTGGGATTGTCGGTTTCTGGAAGGCTAGACATCGATTTTTTCCGGTTTTCTCGCCCATTATACCGGTCAGTTATCAGTTATCAGTGATCAGTTATCAGTTATCACTGATCAGATGTGAGTTTTCAGTTCACTGATTACTGTTTACCGATCACAGCAAAAAAGCTTTTATTTCCCTATCTTCTAATATTCAGTTACAGCCTTTCTCATAACAGATGAAGTTTAACCTAATTTGAGCGAAGACCGACTCCCCAAAACGAAAACTTCGTACCTCACCATTCAGATAACTGCTTTAGCTCAATAACGATGAAAAAACCCGGGAAAACCGGGTTCCACTAGCTTGGAGTGTGTATAGTCAACCGATAAAGCAGTTGAAAACTTAAATAAATCTAAATAGAAAAAAGGTAAGTAA
>NZ_JASJFE010000687.1:0-5153 GCF_030067735.1 Microcystis sp. M53598_WE2
GAGCGGTTTTATCGGGGAAATTAGCGGCAGCAGTGATCAGCAAAGATCACCCCGCAGCACCGCTAAACCTGAATAAAACCCAATCTACACCAGTGTCCAGCGCTCGTTAATTCTCTGGCTAGGGACTAATGACGAAAATGGCCTTGAGTGAGACAATGCTATATCATTAGCCACAGTTCGCCGTTAATCTAAGTCAATCATTCCGCCCCAGCAGAATGCTCCAATTGCCAAAACCGACCCACCCCACCAAACCCCTCGTCTCCCTTGCGGAGTCCTACGAACTCTGTCGCCGGATTACAGAGAAGTATTCCAAAACGTTTTATCTCGGTACTCTCCTGATGCCGAAAGCAAAACGTCAAGCGATCTGGGCAATTTATGTCTGGTGTCGTCGTACCGATGAACTGGTCGATGGCCCCCAAGCCCGGTTAACTACCCCTGAAACCCTCGATTTATGGGAAAAACAGCTAGAAACCGTCTTTTCTGGGGTTGCCATCGAGGATGCCGATGTCGCTCTCGTGGATACTCTAGAAAAGTTCCCCATGGATATCCAACCCTTTCGGGATATGATCGCCGGGCAACAGATGGATCTCTATCGCAGTCGTTATCAAACCTTTGATGAACTAAAACTGTACTGCTATCGGGTGGCGGGGACGGTGGGGTTAATGTCCAGCGCGGTGTTAGGATTGGAAGATGACGATCGCTCTGCCCCTTGGCGGCGCAATCAAAGCGTCTATATTCCGCAAGAAGAAGCGATCGATCTCGGTATTGCCAATCAATTAACCAATATTTTGCGGGATGTGGGGGAAGATGTCCATCGTGGCCGGATTTATCTACCTTTAGAGGATTTAGAGCGTTTTAACTACAGCGAAGACGATTTACTCAAAGGGGTTAATGATCACCGTTGGCAGGCGTTAATGCGCTTCCAAATTGAGCGCGCTCGTTATTACTACGATTCCGCCGAAAGGGGGATTCGCGCCCTTAATCCCGATTCCCGTTGGCCGGTTTGGGCGGCTTTACTGCTTTATCAAGGCATTTTAGACGTAATTGAAGCAAATAACTACGATGTCTTCGCCCGTCGTGCCTTCGTGCCTTTACCTAAGAAAATGCTCTATTTACCCGTGGCTTGGTTGCGATCGCAAGCGTTATAAAAATTCGACGGGTTTTGCTGCTTGCCGACTCCACCCGTCGAGTCTTAACTAGGGTTGGCTGAAAAAGTCTTTCCTGGGGGCAGGGTGTGGGGTGTGGGGTGTGGGGTGTAGGGTTTTACCCATTTTCATCTGGTAAACTACCTAATTTTCAGGGAAAAAGTCCCTGAATTCTCCCCCTGATCACTACCATATCTGGTACTTTTTGACCTCCCCAAAGTCTAAAAGTCTTACCCAACAAGGTTTTTAGATTTATTCAGCCAACCCTAACTATTAAGTTTTCCCAATTCACCTGCTTAACTTGGGTTGGGTTTTTCAGCGCGATTTAGGAGTCACCAACCAGAAAGGTCCAGTTTCCGTGCAGGGAACATCTCGATCGGTTTCGTAAACCACAAGACCGTCTTGCCGATCCAAAACTAACGCTTCTCCTAGACGGACGTAGGATATAAACGGGACAAGATAGCGGACGACAGGCTCATCGCTACAGGACGGCAACACCCGATCGTTAAAATACTCGTATCCCACATCCTCGACGCTTTCATAGTAGCGGATGCTGAGATCATCGATCGCTTTCCCCGGAAAGCGGTCTTGGATAGCTGACCGGAGAAATTCTGGCAGCGGTCGATCGGGCGATAATAATGTGGCAGATTTCATGGCTTTTCCCCCTAAAACTAAAGGAAGCGGGAAACTCTGACAAATGCCGTCCCGATCGGAACTATTGGCTTCCGCTCTCCACCTGGCCAATTTTTTCCTAGGGATGGGATCTGGCTCAGGGAGTCCCCTTGTATTCATTGTAACAAATTTCTCCGCAAAGGTTCGGGGCGATACCGTGAGAACAGGTTCTCTTGATTTTTCGTTACAAAGATTGACAAATTTATCCTTTTATTTTGGCGATAATAATAATTACCCGGCGACAAGCCAGAAAAAATAATGGAAACAGGGAAAGACGGACGAGGCTGGGACTAACTAGGGTTTGCGGCAAAAAGTTTTTCCTGGGGGCAGGGTGTGGGGTGTGGGGTTTTACCAGTTTTGAGGTGGCCAATTACCTAATTTTCAGGGAAAAAGTGCCTAAATTTCCCCCCGATCACTCCCATATCCAGTACTTTTTGATTGACAAAAGGTCTAAAAGTCTTACCCAACAAGGTTTTTAGATTTATTCAGCAAGCCCTAACTAACTGGCAATAATGATAGCGAGAAAAGAAGTGGTTTAGTAGTGCCGAATTCTCGTTCCCGATCATTTAGGAGGTAGGAAAGATGACAATTTATGTCACCCGCGAGGGATATAAACTGGTGGCCGATTCCCCACTGGAATTGGTGGAAAAATTACAACAATGTCAGGGTACAATGACGGAAACAAGACAGGATTTCATGACTCGGATGGCTGCACAGATGGTAGCCAGCCAAGGCGTTACTGTTCCTATCACCGATCCGGAGAATTTTATCGCCGAGCTAATCCACAACGATTTTCTGAGCGTGGTGGACAGTATTGATGGCTAAAAGTCGGCTGGGGAATTGGCAGGAAAACTTAGCCCCTAGTAACCCTAACACTCAACCCCACTACCCTAGGTCAAAAAGCAAAATTTCCGAGTCTTCTAGAGATTGAATAGCCAAAGAAGTTTCCTCGCTAATTGCCGCTCCATCCCCCGCTCGTAAATGCACGCCATTCACGGTTATTTGCCCTCTAGCCACTTGTAACCAGCCATAACGACCTCCATCTAAGGAATGGGTGAGGGACTGGCCTAGGGGCAAAATTCCTGCGTATAGATTAACGTCTTGATGGACTTTAACCGCATTACCGGCACCGGTGGGAGAGGCGATTAACTGTAAGGTATGGGGAGAAAATTCGATCGCTTTTTGTTCATAACTGGGTTCTAGGTCTTTTTTGTCGGGAATAATCCAGATTTGCAGAAGATGGAGGGGATTAGTGGCAGAATGATTAAATTCACTGTGTTTTATCCCTGTTCCCGCGCTCATCCGTTGAATTTCACCGTGTCGAATCACGGAACCTGTGCCGAGACTGTCTTGGTGTTCTAGTTCTCCCGCCAAAACATAGGTTAAAATCTCCATATTTCCCGAAAATTATCGGCTGCATCTCCTATTTGTGACTTTCCCTCACCTATAGGTGAGCAGCAGAAGTTATTCAAAGAGGACGAAGGCAATTCGCTCCTACAATAATATGATTGTGCCAATGGTAGCGGCGCAACGTGGTCAGTGAGTTTATCGAACTGCTTGCGTTCATAATGTGACATTGTGAACATTTTTTAGGCAATATCCAAGAGAGTCACCAAAACAAGACTTTGTTAGGTTTTATTACTGTATTCTCAAGGCTTTTTGCTAGATGAACAAGGATAGCTGATGGGTTGTGTTAGGAAGTGTCGATAATCAGGGTAAGCGCATCTTAACAATTTTTGACAAAATAAACCTAGAGGGCGATTTGGGTATATTTGGGTAGAATTTGCCCTCTCAATTGTTAAGCAACAATCGACCAAATAGGTCGAGTTTGTAACTATTCTGATTGACTGCTATCATTTGAAATGCCTACACAGCAAGGGGCTGACAAAATTGGCGAATTGTCAACAGCGTTTGAGCTGCGCTTACCCGGGTAAATAGTGTAATAAAACTTAATAAATTATCCTGATTGATGACTTGACAAGAAAAATTATTACTGTAAAATTGCAGGAAAGAATGTAGTTACTCGAAGGAGTTTCAGTCAAATGATTAATACTCGCTTAAAACCCGTCACTACGGGTCTCATTGGGGCTGTGGGTTTGGGGGTTGCTTTATTAGGGATGCCAGAAGCGGTGAAAGCTGCAACAGTAGTGGCAGGAACAGATTATCTTAGTTCACCTGCAGGCTCTAACTTTGTGACTATTGGTGGACTGGGAACAATCCAATTAAAAGGACTACCCTTTGGTCCTGGTAACACTGATACTACTGTTGAACGGCAAGCTGACTGTGTTTTTAATGCGGGTACTTGTAATATTCCTATTGAGATGACCAATCTCTCTTTAATAAGCATTGACCCGGTAGCTATTAATGGTCAGTTAGTTGATCTGTTTGTTAAGATTGCCCCCGGAAGCAGGTCAACTGGGATAATGACAATCAATCAGGATCATACATTTAGCTCTGTTTTAAACTTAGATTGGCAAGTTCTAGCTGCTCCAGTAGGTAGTGGGATGCAAAATGCTACATGTGTGGCTGAAATTGCTGCATTGCCTGGGTTTGAAGCTGACTGTTCTTTGCTTAACCCAGATCAATTAACGGCTAGTGGAAGTTGGGGATCAACACCTCCTCCTGGTGCTGTAATTGTCAAAGGACCGGTCGGTGATCAAACAGCGAATCTTCATACAAATCTGGGTGCTGATCAGATGGACTTTTTCTTGATAGGTGATGTTGAACACAATCACAGAGACTATGCTGCTAACCATACAGTGAGACAAGCAAAGGTACCCGAACCTTCAACTGTATTAGGCTTAATTGCGGTAGGTTTAAGCTCAATAGTCGGATTTAAAGGCAAAAAAGAGCCAAAATAAGCCTTTGATCGCTTCTTTTTTACCAAGAAAAAGCCCCCCATTGGGGGCTGAGGAAGAATGTAGTTACTTCTTGGAGTATAGCAAATCATGTCGAGAACTGGCAAATATAGCTCGATTTTTGTTTATTGTTGCGGTAAAAACGCCTAACTGTAGCATTTGGGCAGATTACTTCATAAGTTGCAGTTCAGCTGGCTTGAGCGAGATTTCAGGTCAAACTTAAGCCAAATCTCGCCAATCTATCCCTAAATCTTGTAATTTCCGAGCCATCTTTTCTGCCACTTCTTCAGGGGTGGGAACAAGTTTACCTTCAGGGGTAAAAAAGCGTAATTGGCTGTCTTGACATCCTCGCCGCCCTAAAAGTGCGGCGATTCCTAAACCTCACGATTTAAGTTTCTGCTTCCACCACCGTCGCATACCACAGTTAAAAAACCATGTACTGTCTTACACAGAGTCCACAGACTTTCGCCCCATTTCA
>NZ_JASJFE010000290.1:0-4183 GCF_030067735.1 Microcystis sp. M53598_WE2
AGGATTTACAAACCTTATATATAGGAGTAATTTTACATAATCCCAGTAAAAAACCTATCACTATTAACATTTTACAAGGTGCGAGTTATTTAATGACAGAAGCACCGTTTGTCACCTTGCAACCCTACATAGAAAATAACGATGGTAAAGCATTTTCTGGACCAGGTGCAAGAGCAGTAGCGGATGTTTTGCGGGGAGTACGTCAAAAAGAATTTCCAGCAAGAATAGTCATTCCTGCTGGGGGAAGTCAAATGTTATTAAACCATCCTATCCCAGTCAGAAATTTAGAAAAACCTGTCAATGGGAGATCCAGTTTTTTCCGATTAAATAGCAGTGGTAAAATTTATGCAGCGAGTTTAGCCATGTTTGCGAAAAAAAATGCTGATGGTAGCGAGCGCGCACCCACATTAAAAGAATGGCAAGACTTATTAAATAACGGTAACTTTGCAGGACCAAGAGATAAAACCCCCACACCCCCAGATGCAAAAGGAGGTCAATTAATTTACAGCAGAGTCGCAGGTATATCCGAAGGTGCAACATGGAAAGCAAACCTCACAGACAACACCAAAACCCAAACCCTGACTATTCCCGAACCAGGTAAAATTATTTCTTATCCCATAGCCAACTTACGGGGTGGAAGGTTAGGAACAGAACAAAGCCAAACCGCAAAAATGCTAGTGCGGTATCCTGATACTGCTTACGAAGCACATGGTAACTATGGGGTAGAATATCAACTCAACATACCTTTAACTAATAACACTAATAAAAATCAGACAGTTAGCATCACTTTAGAAACTCCATTAAAAGAAGATAGACTATCTGAAAAAGGAATTAAATTTAGAAAACCATCATTAGACTTTCCCTTTTTCCGTGGTACAGTGCGTTTAAAATATAGCGATGATCAAGGTAAACAACAAACCCGTTATGTACATTTATGGCATAGAACAGGGCAGGTTTTAGATCCTTTATTAAAACTAGATTTAAAACCAGGAACTCAAATAAAAGTACAATTAGATGTTATTTATCCACCTGATTCTACACCGCCGCAGGTGGTTACAATTAAGACTTTGGAAAATTAAAATAAATTGCAACAGACAAAAATCACTGACTGCCTTGTCTGTTACGGCGAACTGACAGGAGTTAATCTGAGAGGAAGCAAAAAAAAGGGCGTTGCTGAATCAAGGTATGAATGACAATCTTGCACCCATCCAAAAGTTAGTTTGGGTCTAGGTTTTAAAAATCCCACAAAAGAAGATTCATATCTCAAATCAGCAACGCCGGTTGAATGGTACTCAACCCCTCTTTCTTTCCCTCCCCGTTTATCTTGACTCTAATCTCGGAATTTAGGAACAGTTTTCTTAGCTTAAATCCCGGAATTAACCTACTGAAACTGATCTGCCCAATTTTCGATCACACGCTGACTTTCGCGAGCAATAACTAAAGCATTATCGGGGACATTTTTAGTGATAGTTGAACCGGCAGCCACGGTGACATTTTTTCCTAATTTTAAAGGAGCCACTAAAACACTATTTGCCCCAGTTTTTGTGCCACTGCCGATCATAGTTTGGTGTTTTTTCACGCCATCGTAATTAGCAGTGATTGTTCCCGCACCAACGTTAACTTTTTCCCCTAAAGTGGCATCTCCCAGATAGGATAAATGGGCAATATTGGTTTTATTGCCGATGTCACTTTTTTTAATTTCAACAAAATTACCGACTCGACAATTAGCCCCAATTTTCGCTTCTCCGCGCAAATGAGCATAGGGACCGATGCGACAACCAGAATCCACCTGACTATCAGAAATCACCGAAAATAAGACGGTTACATCGCTGCCTATCCGACTATTTTCGATTAAACTCCCCGGACCGAGACGACAACCAGAAGCGATTATCGTCTCACCGCGCAGATGGGTTTGGGGTTCGATAATCACATCGGGACTGAGGGTGACAGTATCCTCAATGGTGACACTATCGGGGTCAATAATGGTGACTCCAGCGGCCATCCAATCATCTTTGACTCTAGTTTGCAGGATATCATAGGCGGCGGCCAATTGTTTGCGATCATTAATGCCGCTAATTTCTAAACAATCCTCCACATCCACAGCCATGACGGGATCGAGAAAATTGACCACATCCGTGAGATAATACTCACCTTGATCGTTATTGGGGGTTAAATTAGGCAGTATAGCCGCTAATTTTGACCAATTAAAGCAGTATATACCTCCATTAATCCGGTGGTTTTGTCGTTGGGCATCGGTACAGTCTCTTTCTTCCACAATCTGCTTAACGAGATTATTGCCATCACAAAAAACTCGACCGTAACCTTTCGGGTTAGGGAGGTTAGCAGTTAAGAGGGTGGCAGCGTTACCATGGTCTTGATGAATCTGGAGAAGATTTTGCAAGGTTTCGGGACGCAACAGGGGAACATCGCCATTTAAGACCAGCAAATCCCCCTGAAAGTCCTCTAAATGGGGGATTAACTGCTGAATAGCATGGCCAGTGCCTAACTGTTCCTTTTGTTCGACAAATTCGATATCCTCAAGATGCTGTAGAGTATTTCGCACCTGTTCTCCCTGATAACCGATAATCACCAGTTTTCGCCGCGGATGTAAGGATTCGCTGACATTAAGGACCCGTTCCACTAGCGATCGACTGCCGAGGGGATGTAAAACTTTCGGAAGACTGGACTTCATTCGGGTTCCCTTACCCGCTGCTAAAATTGCTACCGCTACCATGGTCATGCTTGCCAATATCGTTCGCGACTGAGTATATCGCACTCCGATCCCTTTGGTTGCAAGAATTTTTCCCCTCTTTCATCCTGTGCCAGTTGAGAAACTACCATAAAAAGGTTTTCTTTAAGACATTGTTAAGGTACTATATACAAATTGAAACAATTAAACATAATTAGCACTCTATAGATACCGCTATGACAACTGTACTAACTAAGGAATCCTCCGCCATGAAACAGATTCGCACCTCCTACCAAGCTGACCAACAGGTGAAATACCTGCATCTAGAAGCGGAAATCGAGGTACTGCTGCAACAACTGCAAAACCTCAAGCGCAAAAACCAAGAGAATCAAAACCTAAATTAAAGAAAATTTCCCTAAGAATTCTCAAATCCCACCCTCTTACTAGCGAGAAGGTGGGAAAATGTTTTTTGAGAATTCCAGATAGGTGTAGATTAATGATCAATTTTACCTTACAGCAAGCCTTCGCCCGTCGTCATGCCCTGAAAGTGATCAGTGGGTTAAATAATTTCGATCGCTCGCAGGTTCTCTCAGTAGTTAAAGCCGCTACAGCCGGAGGAGCAACTTTTGTCGATATTGCCGCTAATGCTGACCTAATTCGGGCGGTAAAAGCCTTGACAAATTTACCCGTGTGTGTATCGGCCGTCGAGCCAGAATTATTGGTGATGGCAGTGGACGCGGGAGCCGATTTAATTGAGATTGGTAATTTCGATAGTTTTTATGCCCAAGGACGCATTTTTGAAGCGGCGGAAGTTTTAGCCCTAACCCGTCAAACTCGCGACTTACTGCCCGAAATTACCCTGTCTGTGACAGTTCCCCATCTGCTGCCCCTCGATGAACAGGTGAGACTAGCGGAAGCTTTAGTTAGTCAGGGTGCTGACATTATTCAAACCGAAGGCGGCACTAGCAGTCAACCCCGTCACGCCGGTATTTTGGGACTGATTGAAAAAGCTGCCCCGACTTTAGCGGCAGCCCACGCTATTTCCCATGCGGTTAAAGTTCCCGTCCTCTGCGCTTCCGGTTTATCGATTGTCACCGCTCCTATGGCGATCGCTGCTGGAGCGGCCGGTATCGGTGTTGGTTCGGCGATCAATCAATTGGATAATGAAGTAGCTATGGTGGCAGCCGTGCGCGGTTTAGTCGAATCTCTGCAAGCACAACCGGTCTATATTGGCAACTAGAACAATTTTTGTCTAGATACGACGGAGAAGGGGCTGTTTTCCCTTCTCTTTTTCCCTCTGTAATCAGTTATCAGTTATCAGGAGTCAGGAGTCAGGAGGCAGGAGATAGGGTGATAGGGTTTTGGGGTGATAGGGTGATGAGACAGCTTCCCTATTTCCCTATTTCCCTATTTCCCCACTTCCCCACTTCCCCACTTCCCCACTTCCCCACTTCCCCACTTCCCCACTTCCCCACACCCCACACCCCACTCCCC
>NZ_JASJFE010000390.1:0-7329 GCF_030067735.1 Microcystis sp. M53598_WE2
AATACTAAGCTGTTAAGCATTTAAATTGCTTGTTGAGACGAGGCAAGAGGCAAGAGGCAAGAGGCAACAGTAAAGGGATTGGGGGAGATTCGGCTAATCTTAAGAATAAGTGCTTTAAATGCGTCTTAGCTTAAATCCTGTTGAAAAGGTATAGCAGAGTAGGAGAAGCGATTTTTGCTCCCCTTGTCCCTTGCGTCGGCAAACCCCAGCGTTTTTTCTATCTTAACAAAACTCAACTTTGAGAAAATTGTCGGAAAAGAGATATTAGCTCAGAAAGCGATTATACTCAATGATCGAAGACTATTGGCCGGCGATCGATGAACCAAGACAACGAGATTAGTCACTTACTAGACCTCATGCCTGCTTCGGGACGGATGATGACGCGCATTGTCAGCAAACCCGAAAGCACCAAGGTAATCGAAACTAATTTTCCCCTGCCCTGGCAAAGAGGAGTCAGACCGATTCAAATTAATTTTGACCTCTGGCGGCAATTATCAAGACCCCAACGGGATCTAGTCTTGTTAAGGGCCGTCTCTGTTTTAACGGCAGTAAAATGGTTTAAACCCGATCTCGATCGATTAATTGCTCTGGCTGGTATGATCGGTTTAACCGTGGAAACCCTGCAAACCGATGCCGTCGGTATAGCAGTAGCGGGGGGTTTAACTGCCTTGGCAATTAACCGGATTTGGCGAGAAAAACGCAGCCCCCAACGGGAATTAGACGCGGATGAAGCGGCCCTAAAAGTGGCTGTTAGACGCGGTTACACGGAAACCGAGGCCGCTAAGGGTTTATTATCGGCTATTGAGACTATAGCTGAAATTGAGGGGCGATCGAGTCTCAATTTTAACGAGTTATTGCGCTGTCAAAATCTGAAAAAATTAGCCAATCTCTCCTTTGTTGGTGTTCCCGATCAGGTGAGACAATCTTAAGGTCAGTTGTTTTGGCTATCAGCTTTCTTTTTACTGATTACTGATCAATGATCACTTAAATCCCTAACCTTAAAATAACTACTATAAAAATATTTTTCCCCTTGCTCAATGGCTGCAATTGACTCTTTAGAAAAAGCCTTAAAATATCACTTTGGCTACGATCAATTTCGACCGAATCAACGCCAAATAATTGAGGCTGCTTTAAACAATCAGGATTTATTAGTAATTATGCCCACTGGAGGCGGTAAATCTCTCTGTTTTCAGCTACCCGCTTTAATCAAAAAAGGGGTGACGGTGGTGGTTTCTCCCCTAATTGCTTTAATGCAGGATCAAGTAACTGCTTTAGCTGATAATGGCATCGGGGCAACATTTCTCAATAGCACTTTAAACGCTAAACAAGTCAGAGAAAGAGAATCTTTAATCCTGCAAGGAAAAATTAAACTGTTATATGTCGCCCCAGAAAGATTATTATCGCCTAGTTTTTTAGACTTTTTAGCTGTTATTGATAATTACCTCGGTTTAGCCTGTTTAGCAGTGGATGAAGCTCACTGTGTCTCCGATTGGGGTCATGATTTCCGCCCTGAATATCGACAAATTAAACAAGTTCGTCAACGCTTTCCCTCCGTGCCAATTCTGGCTTTAACTGCCACCGCTACCCAACAGGTTAGAGAAGATATTATCCAACAATTAGGATTGCGAGATACTTCCATTCATATTGCTAGTTTTAATCGTCCTAATCTTTATTATGAAGTTCAACCTAAAACCAGTAAATCTTATCAGCAATTGTATCAATATATTAAAGGACAAAAAGGAGCAGGAATAGTTTACTGTATCAGCCGCAAAACCGTCGATAAAGTTGCTGAACAGTTGCAAAAAGATGGTATTAATGCCCTACCCTATCACGCGGGTATGGAGGATCGGGAAAGAAGTAACAATCAAACCCGTTTTATTCGGGATGATGTGCAGATTATGGTGGCAACAATTGCCTTCGGTATGGGGATTAATAAACCGGATGTACGCTTTGTCATTCATTACGATTTACCCCGCAATTTAGAGGGATATTATCAAGAATCGGGCCGCGCGGGTAGGGACGGAGAACCAGCTAAATGTACACTCTTTTTTAGCTTTGCAGATGCCAGAAAAATTGAGTATTTTATTAACCAAAAAACCGAGCAAAATGAACAACAGAAAGCTCGTCAACAATTGCGACAGGTGTTAGATTATGCTGAAGGGACTGAATGTAGAAGATCGAGCGTACTAGGTTACTTTGGAGAAAGTTTTGCGGGTAACTGTGGTAACTGTGATAACTGTCGGAATGGGAACAATTCTGAGGATTGGACAATCGAGGCACAAAAATTTTTATCCTGTGTAGCGCGGACGGGACAAAAATTCGGTATGATGCACATAATCAACGTACTCAGGGGAGGAAAAGGTGAAAGAATCACCCAATATCAACATCATTTATTATCTACTTATGGCATCGGTAAAGATAAAACTATGGAGGAGTGGAAACGTTTAAGTCGTTCCCTTGTCCAGCAAAATATATTAGTAGAAACTGAAGACGATTTTAGAATCTTGAAACTTAATCAACACAGTTGGGAAGTGATGCGGAAACAACGTTCCGTGTTTATTGCCGTCCCCCAAAAAGCTAACGGTCAAATCTTGGGAGACGACAATCCCAATATGGTGGAAAGTGATTTATTATTCGAGCGCTTGCGGCAACTGCGGAAAAAAATTGCCGATAGTCAAGGGGTTCCTCCCTACGTTATTTTCCATGATTCTAGTCTACGTTTGATGGCCCAATCGAAACCCCGGAATTTGGGGCAGTTTCGTCAAATTTCTGGAGTAGTACACAGTAAAGTACAACAGTATGGGGATATATTTATAGCGGCAATTAATGATTTTTGTCAGGATAGTCTTCCCTCTACTCAATTCCTCACTCTCCAATACTATCAAGATGGGTTGAATGCGGAAGAAATCGCTCGCAAAAGAAGCTTAAAAGTCTCAACCATCTATGAACATTTAGCTAAATTGCTGGAAGCGGGTTACGAAATTGATATTAATCAGTTAGTCTCTAAAAATAAACAGGAATATATTCGTTTAGTGATCAAAAAATTGGGCGATCAATCCCTGAAAACTCTCAAAGAAAATCTGGGAGATAATTATAGTTATGAGGAAATTAAATTAGTTGTTGCTTGGCAAAGACGACCCCGGCAATAAGGCCAGAGGAACTCTTTTGATGCAACCCTCCACTTTACAGGCAATAGGCAATAAATAATCAGTTTTTAATAACCGGATTTAGTATTACAACCAGTGGGTTAATCCGCTCAAAAATTGCTTTTTCTGGGGTTGAAACATTTTCAACCCTGATTTTTATCATCCGGGAAAAATAACTTCTAGGGGAGCGGGAATCATCTCGCTACGAAAGTCAAGAATCTGGACTAGGATTAAATAGGCAACGGCGATTAAAATCGAAATTGCTCCCGTGATAATGGCGATAATTTTAGCAGAATTCATATAATTAACCGTTAATTTCCTGAGATTATTGATCTATTCCCGCAAAAGCTACCGAAATTTATTCTCATCTACGATTGCGAGGATAAACAATTTAAACTGAAGATATCTTACAGCACAATTCTCCGAGGCGATCGAGAGGAGGAAAATCTTTACCGAATCAAGGTTAGTTACGGTTAAAGAGATTTTGCCATCAGTTCCACGAAAGAATAGGGTTTATCAGCTAGGAGAACATTCAGAATTTTGACTAATCCCGAACTGAGGTTCAGGTTGAAACCCAGTTTGACGAGAGATAGTCCTTGCGGCTCAATGTATAGATTAACATCTATGGTAAAGCTTACAATTATTTGTTATTTGAATCTATACAAACAGCAAAACCCTTGCTATAATCGACAATATATGGTAATAGACCAATTCCATGCACTGCATCCGCGTAGGCATCTTCAAAGTTGATCAACCTCGCTTTGTTTTAAGGCAGGCCTTAGCCTGCCTTACTTTTTATCAGTGGTCAGTAACCAGTAAGCAGAAAATTGCCATTTAATACCAATCAGCGCTCAGACTGTCCACGGAAAACTCAAATCTGATCACTGGTAACTGATAACTGATAACTGATAACTGATCTGATCCCCTAGCGTGATAAGCTGTGTATTGGCTAATTTTACAAAAAATTAAGACTTTCCCCTTGTGGGAGTTATCAGCTAAAACCCAGAGTAGACATAAACAATGGTAGCGACAACAGAAACTAACGTTGGTAAAATCGTCCAGATCATCGGTCCTGTCATCGATGCCGAATTTCCCAGTGGCAAACTGCCCCGTATTTATAATGCCTTAACCGTAAAAGGAACTAACTCCGCCGGTCAAAATCTATCGGTTACTTGTGAAGTGCAACAGTTACTCGGTGATAACCAAGTGCGCGCCGTTGCCATGAGTACCACCGATGGTTTAGTGCGTGGTATGGATATCGTGGACACCGGCGCGGCGATTAGCGTTCCCGTGGGTAAATGCACCCTCGGTCGGATTTTTAACGTTCTTGGTGAACCCGTGGACGAAAAAGGACCGGTTAACGTCACCGAAACCTCTCCTATTCACCGTCCCGCTCCCAAATTAGTCGATCTTGAAGTAACACCGACGGTTTTTGAAACCGGTATCAAGGTGATTGACCTGCTCACCCCCTACCGTCAAGGGGGCAAAATCGGCCTCTTTGGGGGTGCTGGTGTGGGCAAAACCGTCATTATGATGGAATTAATCAACAATATCGCCATTCAACACGGTGGTGTCTCGGTTTTTGGCGGTGTGGGTGAAAGAACCCGCGAAGGAAACGACCTCTACAACGAGATGATCGAATCGAAGGTAATCAACGCTGATAACCCCGAAGACTCGAAAATTGCCCTCGTTTACGGTCAGATGAACGAACCCCCCGGAGCGAGAATGCGCGTCGGTCTCTCTGCTTTGACCATGGCCGAATATTTCCGCGATGTCAGCAAGCAAGACGTACTCTTATTTATTGATAATATCTTCCGTTTCGTGCAAGCTGGTTCGGAAGTATCGGCGCTCCTCGGTCGGATGCCTTCTGCGGTAGGATACCAACCCACCCTCGGTACTGACGTAGGCGACCTGCAAGAGCGGATTACCTCCACCAAAGAAGGATCGATCACTTCCATCCAAGCGGTCTATGTACCTGCGGATGACTTGACTGACCCCGCTCCCGCTACTACCTTCGCTCACTTGGACGGAACAACTGTACTATCCCGTGGTCTGGCTTCCAAAGGTATCTATCCGGCGGTAGATCCCCTCGGTTCCACCAGCACCATGCTCCAAGCTGATATCGTCGGTGATGAACACTACGGCACCGCTCGCGCCGTCCAATCTACCCTGCAACGCTATAAAGAGTTACAGGACATCATCGCTATTCTCGGTTTAGACGAATTGTCGGAAGAAGATCGTCTCACCGTTGACCGCGCTCGCAAAATTGAGCGTTTCCTCTCGCAACCTTTCTTCGTGGCCGAAGTGTTCACCGGTTCCCCGGGTAAATACGTTACCCTCGCTGATACGATCAAAGGCTTCCAGATGATCCTCAAAGGTGAACTCGATAGCTTACCCGAACAAGCGTTCTATATGGTCGGCAGTATCGATGAAGCGATCGCTAAAGGCGAAAAACTCAAAAAAGGCTAATTAAAAGTCAGTAGTAACCGCGTTTAGCGGTTACTTAACCCAGAAATCTGCCAAAATTATCGTTATTATCACCAATGAGCATTACAGTACGGGTTATTACACCCGATCGCATTGTCTGGGATAACGTGGCCGAAGAAGTAATCCTACCCAGTTCCACGGGACAATTAGGTATTCTTAGTGGTCACGCTCCTTTATTAACTGCCCTGAATATTGGCGTAATGCGAATTCGACCGGGGAAAGACTGGGAAAATATCGCGGTTTTGGGCGGTTTTGCCGAAGTCGAAAATAATGAGATCAAAGTCCTCGTTAATGGGGCGGAATTAGGCTCAAAAATCGATAAAGAAAAAGCTCGCGCCGAATACGAACAGGCCCAAACCCGTCTCGATGAAGTCAGTAAAGGGGATGACCGTCGCAAAACTATCCAAGCGCAACAATCATGGCGCAAAGCTCGCGCTAGATACCAGGCCGCTGGCGGTTTAGTATCGGTTTAAACCAAGCCAAATCAAATTAAATTCAAGCAAAATCGGGCGGGTTTATATAAACCTACCCGATTCTTTTTCAGTTATCAGTTATCAGTTATCAGTTATCAGTAGGTTGGGTTGAAGCATGAAACCCAACGCCCGATTATGTTACGCTACCGCTAACCCATCCTACAAATAATTGTTCCTCCCTACTTATTGAGAAGTTGCTGTTCTCCTACTGCTCGGTGATCACTGAAAAAGTTTCCTGTTTTCCGTTGCCTAAAACTGGAGATTTTGTCGCTCCCCATTAAGATAACTGCTATAAATTAATTGCTACCACTAAAAACAACTTCGGGGAATTTTAACTGTGCATCGGCCATGGGGATTTGTCGGCCTTGATTGCGTAACTCTTGCCAAAAATTAATTACTTCTGTGGCTTTGTTGAGAACATCAACGCGATCGGACTCATCAATCCAGTGTTTTGCTTCTAACTCCTCTTGCAGTTGTTGCCAAGCATCATTGCGCGGCCAGAAAAAATAAGCGGTGAGGGGGCTAGTTCCTTTGCCGACCACCTGATCCACAGCGATCGCTACGTTCTGATCTAACCACAATACTTTTAAAATAAACTTTGATTCGGAACTGACTGTCATTGTTAATCGTTAATCGTACAATTCTCGATTATATCATCTTTTGACTCAATTTTCCGCAGTCAGTTTTTAACTATTTTTTGCTGTTTTTTCGCTAATAACCGCTATGATTCCAGAAACAGACTCTTTACCCTGTAAACAAATCGGTGTGGCCGTAATTAGAGATGATCGAGATTTAATTTTAATCGATCGCCGTCTAGCCAAGGGACTCCTGGGCGGTTTTTGGGAATTCCCCGGGGGCAAAATCGAAGGCAATGAAACGGTACAGGAATGTATTAAACGGGAGATATTAGAAGAAATTGGCATTGAAATCGCAGTGGATAGTCATTTAATCACTATCGAACACACCTATAGTCATTTTCGGGTTAATCTGCAAGTATATAACTGTCGTTATCTCAGCGGCGAAGCAAGAGCGATCGAATGTGAAGAAATCCGCTGGGTAACTATCCAGGAACTAGATAATTACACTTTCCCCGCGGCCAATCAAGAGATTATCGAAAATTTGGGTTAAAACCCCGTCCTTTTAGGACGGCTTTAAGCTACAATGGAAAAAGCGATAACCAAGCTAAAAACTGAACCTTGACAACAGATAGTAGGGGGTTTTGT
>NZ_JASJFE010000396.1:0-4685 GCF_030067735.1 Microcystis sp. M53598_WE2
TGCTGCGCCGTCCACTTGGTTTTCGAGACTGGCCTTTTAATTCTAACGTAAAGCCAACCTAGAACGGCGGGGTTTCAGACCCAAAATTTCCGATGACCAGCCATACCTGTCTAACATATCCAACATCAAAAATCTAGCAGATCGATCGCTCTTGGTAAATCCGGGGATAATTGTCAATTCAACCAGTGCAAGGTAATGAGGTGATTTTCGGGGATGATCATAAATCCTGTTTAGAAGCTATAGGGGAGCGGGTAGTTCGAGCATTTGTACTAAAATTCCCGATAGGCGGTTTAAATCCAGTACAGCTTATTATAGAAAAGGTTGATTGATCAGGTGGCAATATGGCGCAATTTTCTCGCAAAACTCTACTAACCTTGCTTGCTAGTATATTAGTATTATTATTCTCTGTGGCTCCGGCCCAAGCGCTAAGTTATAATAACCGCAATTTGACCGATAACGACTTTGCGGGGCAGGATTTGCGCGATTCCACCTTCGATCACTCTAATCTGCGCGGTAGTAACTTCAGTCGTGCCAACCTGGAAGGAGTGCGCTTTTTTTCTGCCAACTTGGAGGGGGCCGACTTTAGCGATGCCAATATGAGAAATGTGGATTTAGAATCGGCCCGTTTAACCAAAGCCAACTTTACCAATGCCGTTCTCGAAGGAGCTTTTGCCACTAACATTTTAATCAAAGGTGCAATTATCGACGGGGCCGATTTTACCGATGCAATTATTCGCTCCGATGTGGAAAAATATCTTTGTGAGAGAGCGACGGGAACTAACCCAGTAACTGGCAGAAATACCCGCGATACCCTATTTTGTCGCTGATACCTAACTATGCTGCCCCGAATCGCGCTGTCATGACCGATCAAACTAGAGCCAGATCGGCCATAATTGCTGTAAGCTAGTATTCGATTTTTTAACACAACCTTTAGAATAGACTTTCAAGCCAGTCAGTTCGATCGATCAGTCCCCTCTTGGAAAAAGGAAATTGTAACCATCGTGTCCACCAGTACCCTCGGCAATCAAGACAAAGAGCAGAAACCTAGTAGTGACTCGGATAGCTTTTTCCAAGGAGTCTCCAGAGTCGCAGGGGGAACTGTTCTCGGCCTGTTGATGGTATCCACGGCCGTGGTGACTGGGGCTGTGGTAGGATTAGCGATTAGTTACCGCAATCTACCCGATGTGAGGATTTTACGGGGTTACGTCCCCACGGAAACCAGTTATATCTACGATGTTAAAGGCAGACCCCTGACCAGCTTACACGGGGAAGCGAATCGGGAGGTGGTGGAACTCGATCAAATTTCTCCCAATCTAAAACGCGCCGTGATGGCGATCGAAGATAGCCATTTTTATCACCATCGTGGTATTAATCCTAATAGTATCGGCCGGGCAGTAGTCGCTAACTGGAAAAGTGGCGGTGTGGTGGAAGGTGCATCTACTATCACCATGCAGTTAGTCAAAAATATTTTTCTCTCCCATCAGCGCACCGTTAGCCGTAAATTAGCCGAGGCGGTCCTGGCAGTACGAGTGGAACAGGTTTTTAGCAAAAATGACATTCTGGAAATGTACCTCAATAATATCTATTGGGGTCATAATAATTACGGAGTGCAAACCGCCGCTAAAAGTTATTTTAATAAACCCGCTGCCCAGTTAAATTTAGCAGAATCGGCGATGATGGCTGGTTTAATCCAAGCGCCGGAAGTTTATAGTCCTTTTAATAATTATAAAACCGCCAAGGAAAGACAGGCACTGGTTCTCAGTCGGATGCGTACTTTAGGTTGGATTACCCCCGCACAGGAAGAGGCCGCTTTAAAGGAACCTCTGAAACTGGGTAAACCCACCGCTTGGCAAGAAAGTAAATTACCCTACGTTACCGATGCAGTGGTGGCAGAATTGCGGCAAAAATTTGGCAAGGAAACCCTAATTAAAGGGGGAATGCGGATTCAAACCACGATCGATCTCGACTTTCAAAACATGGCCGAGTCTACCATCCAACGGGCCTATAATAGCTTGCGTGGTCGCGGTATTCGTACCAAAGACCTACAAATTTCTCTAGTCGCAGTGGATCCCCGCACCCATTTCGTCAAGGCGCTCGTCGGTGGCGTTGATTACAATAAAAGTCAATTAAACCGCGCCATCCAATCCCGTCGTCAACCGGGGTCAGCTTTTAAACCCTTCGTCTATTATACTGCCTTCGCTAGTGGTCGTTTTACCCCCGAAACGGTAGTTAATGATGCTCCCATTCGTTTTCGCGAGGCCGGCGGCTTCTATAGCCCAAAAAACTACGGTGGCGGCTATTCTGGTCAAGTTTCCCTGCGTAGCGCTCTGATGCAGTCTCTGAATATTCCCGCAGTTGTTCTCGGTCGTCGTGTCGGGATAAATAAAGTCATTGAAGTCTGTCGTCTGTTGGGTTTCGAGAGTCCTTTAATTGCCGTGACCTCTTTACCTTTGGGTTCGGTAGATGTGACTCCTCTGGAAATGGCGGGGGCCTACGCTACTTTTGCCAGTAATGGCTGGCATTCTAAGCCTACCTTTATCATGCGTGTTACTGATAGCCGCGGTAACGTCATGCTCGATAATACACCCAAACCGAAGCTAGTTTTAGACCCCTGGGCCACCGCTTCTCTCAATTCTGTCCTACAGGGAGTTATTCAGGGGGGAACAGCAACCTCGGCCCAAATCGGTCGTCCAGCAGCGGGAAAAACCGGTACTACCGATAACGAGAAAAATGTCTGGTTTGTCGGTTATGTTCCCCAATTAGCCACCGCAGTGTGGATTGGAGATGACCAAAATCGCACTTTAGGTAAAGGTATCACCGGCGGCGGTTTTGCCGCTCCCATTTGGCGCGATTTCATGGCACAAGCTCTGAAAAATGAACGGGTAGAATATTTTCCTTCTCCTTCCAAATTCCGCAAACCAACAGTTAAGTAGATGGTTAATCTAATTGGTTTGATCGTAATTCATGAATTGAGTAAAGGTGGCCACGTTTTTGTAAGAGTAATGCTTTAAACCAATGGCATTACTAACTTATTCAAGGAACTTTTAAAGGCATTTTTCCACAGAATCACATTCGGAATTTTTCTAGATAGCACGACTATTCGAGGTGTTATCGGTGAATTTTTCCGCCTATCACTCTCTATAGGGTGATTATCCCGAAAGTTTCTGTTTTTTGTCTTCTAGAGGTTGACCAGACAGAAAATGTTGTATAATAATATAGTTCGACCACTGAATATTCTCTGAGTTCATAGCGGATTGATTATTGAGAATGTCTGAAAAATCCCTCCTAGATGAAATTGCTAATTGCCACTATGCACGACAATGTTTAGGAGATTCTGCTGCTGTAAATCCATGTCGCAAAATTGTTGAATATCAGAATACACTCGGAATAACCAAATTCCACATTCCTGAACCGTGGAGTGGGCAAATAGAGAAAGCACCCATTCTTTTTCTAAGTTCCAATCCATCAATTAGTTGTGATGAAGTGTATCCAAATTGGGATTGGTCATCGACAGAAGTTTATGATTATTTTAATAACCGTTTTGGAGGAGGAGATAAAAACTGGATTATTAGTGGTACAAGATCGTTGCAAATAGATGGAACATATAGTCGTGCCACTCCATTTTGGGCAGCAGTTAGGCAACGCTCTATTGAACTACTTCAACGGGATGTTATCCCAGGACTCGATTATGCACTTACAGAAATAGTACATTGCAAATCTCGTAAAGAAATTGGGGTAAAACAATCGCAAGAGCAATGTGTCCAAGCATATTTAAGGAGGATTTTAGAATTAGCAAAAGCAAGAGTAATAGTAGTTTTAGGAGTACCTGCAAAACAAGCGATTCAAAAAGAATTTGAAATCCCTCCAGAAAAATTGCTATCCGAACCTATTGAAATAGGTGACCATCAAAGATTGTTTACATTTCTTCCTCATCCCAATGCACGAGGCGATCGTTCTTTTGCCAAGTGTTTGCAACATAATGAACTTGAAAAGCTACGGTATGCTTTAGCGACAGAATCAATAACGTAGGTGTAGATTTGCGTAGTGCGATCGCCGTCCGTAGTGGCCTTTTTATCTCTCATATTTAGGAATTTAAATAATATTGGCTTTGCCATTGACGTAAATAGTTTAGAGACACTGGAAAATATTGCTTACAGCCTTGCACTGACGATGTTTTTCAGCAGTCTAGAGTTCAGCGTTAGTTTGAGTATTTTGGTATTATAGGAGCAGGTTAGGCTTGCCCCTAAGCGATAAGCCTTCATTTTTTCCTTTTTCACCCGATTAAAAGAGGAGCCTTATAAATCAGGGTGAGAGCATCTGAAAAGCTATTGACAATTGGCCAATTTTGTGATCACCGTGGGCATTTCCAGTGATACCAGTCAGTCAGAATAGTTAAGAAATCGACCCATTTGATTGAGAGGGCAAATTCTCATCAAATATACCTGAATCGTGGGTAAGAAACCCAGATAAAGTTCATTTATAATAAAGTCACAAAAAAAACCTTTGCTTGAACCGATGACGACTTCCTTGACTGAGAGTCTCACCCTTGAAGATTTCCTCAAATTGCCATATTTGGAGGATTCTCCAGCATGGGAATACTTGCATGGAGTCGCAATTCAGAAACCCATGCCTAAGACTCGACACTCTATCCTGCAAAAACGTCTTTTAGCTGAGGTTGACAGCCA
>NZ_JASJFE010000999.1:0-4697 GCF_030067735.1 Microcystis sp. M53598_WE2
GAGCGGGGGTTGGGAAAATGGGGAATTTCAACTAAAACCCCAAAACCCTAAAACCCCAAAACCCAACCCCGATCATTAACCTGAACATTTGTATTTAATTAGGGTGAATGACTATAATTAATGATAAAGCACAGTCAGCATTGACAATGATTAGCGATCAATCCCTCCCCCCCCAAAATATTGAAGCGGAAGAATCTATCTTAGGTGGTATTTTGCTAGATCCAAAAGCGTTAGGTAGAATCAGTGATTTTTTAATTCCAGAAGCTTTCTATGTGAAAACCCATCAAGATATTTATCGTGCGGCGCTTGCTTTACAAGGGAAAGGAAAACCGACGGATTTAATGACGGTTAGCAGCTGGTTACAGGATAATTATCTGCTGGAAGAAATCGGGGGAATGCCGCGATTGTTACAATTAATTGAGCGCACTGTCTCGGCTGCCAACATCGATCGCTATGCTGAATTAGTGATGGATAAATATATGCGTCGTCAGTTAATTTCCACCGGGGGAGAAATTATTGAGTTAGCCAGGGATACGACGCTAGAATTAGAAAATGTTTTCGATGAATCGGAACAAAAGATTTTTCGTCTCACCCAAAAACGACCCCAGGAGGGTTTAATTTTTCTGGGGGATACTTTAATTGAAACTTTTAACGAAATTGAGAAAATGCAGGAGACGACCACTCTACCTGGTATCGAAACTCAATTTTATGATCTCGATGCGATGACCAGTGGTTTACAACCCTCGGATTTAGTTATTATCGCGGGTAGGCCTTCCATGGGAAAAACTTCTTTTGCTCTTAATATTGCCTATAATATCGCTCAACAGAATTTACCTGTGG
Source organism: Microcystis sp. M53598_WE2 (assembly GCF_030067735.1). NCBI lineage: Bacteria > Bacillati > Cyanobacteriota > Cyanophyceae > Chroococcales > Microcystaceae > Microcystis > Microcystis sp. M53598_WE2. The sequence goes on from NZ_JASJFE010000999.1 coordinate 841, forward strand.
CTGTCTTTAGTTTGGAGATGTCCAAGGAACAATTAGCCCAACGTTTGTTATCGAATGAGGCTAAAATCGAAAGTAATCGGATTCGCTCGGGCCGTTTGGGACAAAATGATTTAGAGAAGGTTCTTGGGGGACTAGAAAAGTTATTAAATTTGCCCATATATATCGATGATAGTGCCAATTTAAGTGTAATTCAAATGCGTTCCCAAGTGCGGCGTTTACAGGCCGAAAAAAAGGGGCAAATGGGATTAGTTTTAATCGATTATCTGCAATTAATGGAAGGGGGAGGTGATAATCGTGTTCAGGAACTTTCTAAAATTACCCGCAGTCTTAAGGGTTTAGCGAGAGAAATTCATGCTCCAGTAATTGCTCTTTCTCAGTTAAGTCGCGCTGTGGAATCTCGCAATAATAAAAGACCGATGATGTCCGATTTACGCGAGTCAGGATCGATCGAACAGGATGCGGATTTAATTATGATGTTATACCGAGATGAATATTATAACCCCGATAGTCCCGATCGAGGTGTGGCCGAAGTAATTATTACTAAACACCGTAACGGTCCCACCGGCACAATTAAGCTACTTTTTCAACCAGAATTTACCAAGTTTCTGAATCTTAAACAAAGTCGCTCTAATTATTAAAATGAAAGCAAATATTAATTATAAAACTCCCAATTGGCTCTTAATACTTTTGGCAATTATCCTAACTCTCGGTGTGGTTTTTCGTTTCGCAAATATCGATAAAAAAATCTATTGGCATGATGAATCCTACACCACCATTAGAACCACTGGTTATCAAGCAAAGGAAATCGCTGATACTATCTTTCAAAACCGTCTTTTATCTACCACAGAATTAGGAAAATTTCAACAACTGAAACCCGAAAGTAATGTTTTTGATACAATAAAATCTCTCGCTAAAGAAGACCCTCAACACCCACCTTTATACTTTATTATCTCTCGCTATTGGGAAAAAATATTCGGTCTTTCTCCCGTTTCTTCCCGCAGTTTAGCGATTGTTTTTAGTCTTCTCTCTCTCCCATTTATTTACTATCTATCCCTAGAATTATTTGCAGCAAAGTTAACGGCAATTTTAGCAGTAATTTTATTAGGACTGTCTCCAGTTGATATAATATTTGCTCAAATGTCCCGTCAGTATAGTCTTTTGGTTTTGTTAACGATAATTAGTCAATTGCTGCTGTTAAAATGCCTCAAAAAAAGAACTCTTGTTAATTGGTCTTTATACACCCTCGCTAATACTCTCGGACTCTACACCCATCTCTTTTTTATTCTCAAATTATTTGCTCAAGCAGCCTTTATACTTTGGTATCTTGTTATGAAACCAGAGCGAAAAAATAACTTGATATTTTTCCTGTTATCTGGGTTAACAATGATGATTTTATATATACCCTGGTTACAGTTTTTTTTAACTAACTCTCAAAGGGCCTTTAACTCCACCAGTTGGGCTGTCGTTAACTATCTCGATTGGGGATTGTTCGGTAAATTATGGCTCTTAACTTTTACTTCTCTATTTAGCGATAGCGATTTTGTTTTTAATAACATCTTCACCTATATATATAGAATGATTTTTTTAATCTTAATTATCTATGCTTTTTATCGAGTTTATCGCTACAATAACCCGATATTTTTTACTTTTCTGATTACCTCAACCCTAGGACCTTTCCTAGCTTTAGTCATTCCCGATCTAATTTTGACTACCACTAGATCGACTGTCACCCGTTATCTAATTGCGACCTTTCCTACTATCTATATAACTGCGGCTTTTTTCTTGTCACAATTGCTTAATCAAGGCAAAATTTTAGGTAAAAATATCTTGACTTTTTTGTTAAGTGCTAGTATAATACCGAACTTCAATAATGCTCTTTCCGAAACTACTTGGGCAAAAGTTCCTAGTTATTGGAATGGCGAAGTTGCCAGAAAAATCAATGCTGTACCCAATGCCATTATTATCAGCGACGAAGGTAATGACTGGACTAACTTAGGTGATTTGCTTTCCCTTAATTATCGTCTTAATGCTGATGTACAATACTTTCTGACTACCACTAACCCCGATACCGATAAGTTAAAAGAAGTCCTAGAAATTCCCTGCGTCAACTTATTTCTTTTTCGTCCTTCCAATCGGTTATTACTGGCCCTAGATCAATTCGATATTCGTCTTGATTATTTCTATCCTCAAGGTCAATTGTGGCGAGGGAAGAAATAGGCAAATATATATTTTGGGTCAATCTAGCCTGAAAGAGTTGAGCAAAGCTGTTATCATAACCAGTTAAAAGCGTTAATCTTCACCTTTAACGAAATGACTTTTCTAATTCCGACCAGCATTTGGCGGCAAATTCTTAAAAAGCTACCCATACTACTATTCTTAGCATCTTTTCTAATAGTCCTACTATTAGGCTATTTTTCTGCTGCTTTCTCTCAAAGTCGGGATGGCGATATCCGCGGTGTTTGGATCACTACCAACGATACTGCGATGCTGATGGATAGGGATAAACGACAACAGGCGATCGAGCAATTAGTTAATCTTAATTTTAATGCTATCTATCCCGTGGTTTGGAATTCCGGTTATGCTCTCTATCCTAGCGCGATCGCTCAACGGGAAGGAATACAGCCTTTTGTGCCTACGGGAGCGCAGGGACAAGATATCTTAGCAGAATTGGTGGAACAAACCCGTGGAAGGGGATTATTGGTCATTCCTTGGTTTGAATTCGGATTTATGGCCCCTCCCACCTCAGAATTAGCCTTAAAACATCAGGACTGGTTAACCCAAAAACGCGACGGAGGGACCACTTGGGTAGGGGCAGCCGGTGAGGTGGTGTGGTTGAATCCTTTCCGTCCCGAGGTGCAGAATTTTCTGCGGGAGTTAGTCTTGGAAGTGGTGGGACAATACGATATTAACGGCATCCAATTCGACGATCATCTGAGTTTGCCCAACGAATTCGGCTATGATCCCTATACTATCGCTCTTTATCAACAGGAAACCGAAAAAACTCCCCCGGCTAACCCCCGGGATCCCGAATGGACAAAATGGCGGGCCGATAAAATCACCGCTTTTCTGGCTAATCTCAAAGAATCAATTGAGGCAATTAAACCGAATATACTGCTTTCGATCGCCCCTAATCCCTACGAATTCGCCTATAATGGTCATTTACAGGATTGGCTCGGTTGGGTGCGGCAAGGATTAGTCGACGAGTTAATTGTACAGGTTTATCGTCCCGATCTGCCCAGTTTTCTCAAGCAAATAGAGCGTCCCGAAATTCAGGAAACCCAGCAAACTATCCCCACCGGTGTGGGAGTTTTGACCGGTTTACGCAATCGACCGATTGCCCTACCCTTTATTGAAGAAAAGGTATTGGCTGCTCGTCAACGGGGTTTAGGGGTGATTTTCTTCTTTTATGAAAGTCTCTGGCAGCAAGCTTTGGAACCTCCAGAAACCAGAAAAGCGGCAATTCAAGCGATGTTTTCCCAACCCATCACTCCCCGTCTTCCCGTGCTGGAAAATATTCCCTTAGTTAGTACACCTGAACCTGCTGACCAGCCAAGATTAACTCCCACACCTCCCCCCTTAGCGCCGGACGGGATCGAAATTCCTGTAATTCCCCCTCCGGGTAGTTAATAGCAATTTTTGCCCATCAAAATTATCTAAATAGGGTTTGCTGAATAAATCTAAAAACCTTGTTGGGTAAAACTTTTAGACCTTTTGGCCATCAAAAAGTAATGGATAGGGGAGTGATTGGGGGGAAAATTCCAGGACTTTTTTCCTGAAAATTAGGTAATTGACCCCCTCAAAATCGGTAAAACCCTACACCCCACACCCCACACCCTACACCCTACACCCTGCCCCCA
>NZ_JASJFE010000987.1:0-2624 GCF_030067735.1 Microcystis sp. M53598_WE2
ACAATTGGCAAAAATCGCAGCCATGTCTTTCTATATAAGGGTTTCACCCCTTATAACTCCCGTCCATTGCATAACACAAACCGAAGAACCAAAATAATCAAAGCTTTTTGCTTGGTTGGATTCTAGGCTATTTAAGGGATTAGGCTCATTGAAACTACTAATTTGCTATAACCAGTCTAGGAGAGCCTTACTGATTACTGTTTACTGATTACTGTTTACTGATTACTGTTTACTGATAACTGACCTAGCTTATGAACCGTCAAAAATTTACTTGGGGATATTCTGGTTATAAATTGCGTCAGAGAGAAAATTTTAAAGAATTTCTGTGTTTACTGGGATTATTAATAGCGGCCTTAATTATCTATCTAGTGGGATTAGGTAATTTACCCTTGCGGGATTGGGATGAAGCGACCATCGCTCAGGTGGCCAAGGAAATTAGCCAAACCCCACTGGAACAATTGCGCTGGTTATTTCCCAGTTTTTGGGGTGATCCCTACCTGAATAAACCGCCGTTGATTCATAGTTTGATTGGTCTAACCTACCATTTCGGGGGCATCAATGAGGCCAATACGAGACTAATTCCCGCTTTTTTAACAGCTTTATCGGTGCCGCTCCTCTACCTTCTCGGTCGAGAAATTTTTCCCGCTCGTTTACCAGCTTTACTATCGGCCTTGATCTATCTAACTCTTTTGCCGGTGGTGCGTCATGGCCGTTTAGCCATGTTGGATGGAGCGGTATTGTGTTTTGAAATGCTGATGTTTGTCTGTTTACTGCGCTCACGGCGCGATTTACGCTGGTCTCTGGGGGCGGGGTTAGGATTTGCCCTCCTTTGTCTGACTAAGGGTATTATGGGGCTATTATTGGCGGGTATCGGCTTGATTTTTCTGCTCTGGGATACCCCCCGGTTATTAACGTCTGCCTATTTTTGGTCGGGTTGGTTGTTGGGAGCAACCCCCGCTTTTGCCTGGTATAGCACCCAATTTTGGCACTACGAGCGGGAGTTTCTCGATTCCCTTTTTGTTCAACAGTTAAAGCGAGTTAGTGACGATCTGGACAATCATCGCGGACCGTTTTGGTATTATCTGCTGGAAATTCTTAAATATAGTTGGCCTTGGTTAATTTTCTCGGTTTGGGGTTTACGTTTAGCCCGTCAGGAACATCTCTACAGTTGGGCGAAGTTACTGTTAGTTTGGACGGGTGTTTATTTGTTGGTGGTTTCGGTAATGGCGACCAAGTTGCCTTGGTATATTCTGCCGATCTATCCGGCCTTGGCTTTAGCGGCCGGTTATGCCTTGGCGCAAGTGGGTAATCTTCCCATTGATCGCCCCTATAATCCAATCTGGTCAATTATTCTGGGTATTATCGGCGTTGTGGCGGGTTTATTAGCTTTAATGGTCTATTTTCCAGGTAATTTTGCCGCTATCGAACCTATCCATCCCTTAATTCTTTTAACCTTATTGTCACTTTCCTTGACCATGGTGACAACGGCGATTTTGTTAGCTCGGCGCTCGGAACAATTCAGCGTGGTTTTACTCTGGGGAATGTTGGTTTCTTTGTTTATTTTTGTCAATTCTCCCCTGTGGATCTGGGAATTAAATGAGAATTTCCCCGTCAAACCGGTGGCGAGTTTAGTGCAGAAATATGTGCCGGCCGATCACCCTGTTTATATTGCTTTTGCCTACGAGCGCCCCTCATTAAATTTTTATAGTGGTCGTCGGGTTTTTCCCCTTGCTGCTGAAGAATTAATCAATTATTGGCAAAGTCACAAGCAACCCTACCTAATTATCGATCGTCAAACCAAAGAAGCTACTGATTTAGAAGGATTAAAGGTGATCGAGTCCACGGATTCCGGTTGGTTTTTGGTGACAAAGCAGTAGTGAGGTTAATTTTGTGCATACTTTCGATAGCAAATTAGCTGAGACTTTAACTTGCGGGCTTCAAATATTACAAAAATTTTACAAGTTGCGTTAAAATCACCCCTAGCGATGAAACGCAACACTTTTGTAATTGTTGAAACCGAGATTAATATGCTAAATAGGTCAATTACGGCCGAGAAAACCGAGGAATTCGCTCCTGCTGACCTGCAAGACCTGCTAGACTGTACCGATAGCTTTGTTAACCGTCACATTGGGCCGACGGAGACGGAAATCGAGAAAATGCTGGCGGTTTTGGGTGTTGCTACTGTTGAGGAGTTAATCGCTAAAACTGTCCCGTCAGGAATTCGTTTACAAAAAAGCCTTAATCTAGCACCTGCCTTGAGTGAATACGCCGCTCTTGCCCAATTAAAAGCTATTGCCTCCAAAAATCAGGTATTTCGCTCCTTTATTGGCATGGGCTACCATGACTGTATCACCCCGCCGGTAATTCTCCGCAACATCCTAGAAAATCCGGGTTGGTACACCGCCTATACTCCCTATCAAGCGGAAATCGCCCAAGGACGCTTAGAAGCTCTCTTAAACTTCCAAACTCTCATCACTAGCTTAACCGGTCTGGAAATTGCTAACGCTTCCCTCCTCGATGAAGGAACAGCAGCCGCAGAAGCGATGAGCATGAGTTACGGACTATGTAAAACTAAAGCCAATGCTTTCTTTATCTCTAGTAGTTGCCATCCCCAAACGATTGAA
>NZ_JASJFE010000659.1:0-1766 GCF_030067735.1 Microcystis sp. M53598_WE2
AGGTTGATCAATTTGTTGCCACCAGACAAGCTTAGTATAGTCTGGAAGGCGATCGCACAGACGAGCGGCGAGGGTACTTTTCCCGTTACCACCCCCACCTTGCAGGAAAACCCCAGCCTTATGAATTGCTTTAGAATTATCAAAGGGTTTTTTCAGCACTTGCAAGCAATCCTGAAGATCACGGCGGCGACCGATAAAAGTTTCCCGTGTGGCTACCCGCAAATATTTCGTTTCTGGGTCCACAAATTGGTCAACAACAGATACGGGAGGTAAAGGTTTTCTCTGTCCCCTCTTTACCAAAGCTTCTGGGATACTTCCCCTCACATAGAGGCGTAAACAATGCCAATCCCTCGCCTGATTTCCTAATAATTTCTGATAGGCAAAAGCTAACGACTCGCTTAAAGTAAAGCCTTGGGAAAGCTTTTCGTAGAGGATGGCCGCCGTATCAGCAGCTTCGTTATCCCTGACGGGTTGACCCCACCCCAAAACAGCTTTAGCCCCTTTTTCTAATAACTTCTCGGCCATCGAAAGGATCTCATCACCATCGGAGTAGCCTGTCCGACACCCTGATAAAAACAAAAGCTTAGGTAAATTAAACTGTAATTCTCTGGCAATATCTTCGGCGCTGGTATCTTGCCTGTCTCCGTATTCCGTCTCGGTAATAAAATAGGGTTTCTGATCCTTGATGGTGGCGTGTCCGCTCAGGTGGATAACATCGAAATATTCCCTATCTTTACTGGCCATCAATTCGCCTAATTCTTTAATACATCCGCTCTCTTCAACGGTTAAAGATAGGGGTTTTCCTCTAGTTGCTTTGAGGATCTTCCCTTCTTCTGCCTCAAAGTCTAGTATAGGCGTTACACCCTTAGCAGAACTTGCCATGAAAACTACATTTAAGGCTCGATCCTGCGGGTTGTTGTCCACAGTTAACAGCCTTTCATTACCGGTTTTCATCCACCGCAGGGGAACAATAGCGGGAAGCTTAGACACCAGAAAATTTTGACCATCGTGTAATAATTCCCAGGGTAGATGGACTAATCCTTTGCTGGTGCTGATAGCCAGAACTATTTTCTCTCCCCGGTGGCTATCTAATTCGTTCTGTAGAATGCGCTCCGTACCATCTAACCATCGGTATAAACCTTGTCCTGTTCTGGCGTGGTCTTTCGGTAAACGGGTATAGTAATCGGTGTCAGCCTTTTTACTTAGGTTGTCTATTTCACTCAAGCATCTTGTGTAGGTACGAGTCTGGTTGGGGTTATCCCAGAAAAATCGGAACTCAACGCTGTTGCTACCCCTCTCCTGAAGATCAATATGCAGTATCCTCATGATTTTTCTTGTTCCAAGAGTTTTTGTAGTTGCTCTAGGGTAGCATCTTTGAGCATCAGGCGATCGCCGTTTTGGCTGACAATTAACACTCGTTCGATTTTCGGGGTTTCAGGAGAGTCAATTTTTTGCTTTAATTGGTACAATTTCTCAGCGATGGCGATTGTTCCGCTAATAATGCCGATGATGGTGGCGATGGTGGCAAGGGTTCCCTCTTTCTCCACTTTGGAGATAACTTCGTAGCTGCCTTGCACCCCTTCCATCTCTAGGATGTCCTGAGCAACCTTGATAGCATCGCAGCCTTCAATTTCTATCTGCATCAGTTTTGTTCCTCCTGTCAGTACCCCAGCAAAATGATCCTAAATCCGTTTATTAAAAACTGATTATCTATTCCCCCTTTTGCTTGTCCTGATATGTAGCCTATACTCAACGAATTTAGTATG
>NZ_JASJFE010000427.1:0-4265 GCF_030067735.1 Microcystis sp. M53598_WE2
TCAGCTATTTCTCGTTGAGTTTTTCCGTCGTTTAGCAAGAGAAACATTAAAATTCTTTCCCTAACCTCTGCTCTTTCTTCTTCTTTAAGAGCTTTTTGTAAGTTTTTCTTTTCTTCTAAGTCTAGGAAATCTTTGGCTGGCATAAGTAGGATTTTTCTAAAATTACTATTTCTATTTTAGGTGGTTTAAGTGCGTTTTAGCTTACCTCTTTCCAGTGATGAATTACCCTGTCCCCAGGGTTATGCTTTTTCTTTGGGAATCATTGATGCGATCGGCAAATTAGCAGCCACGACCGTTCCAGCCGTCATTACGCCAATTCAAAAATGAAACGCATCGGCCTTAAGATTTGAGAGAGAAAGGCTGATCAGGTGAACCTCCCGCTCATTTAAATTGCTTGTTGAGACGAGGCACTCTGGCAACAGCAAAGGGATTGGGGGAGATTCGGCTAATCTTAAGAATAAGCGGTTGCCCCCTAGTTCTATAATCAGATCACGGCTAATTTGATTGGCTATGGACCCTATTCATGTCTATCTCTCCACCCCGTTCAGGTTACACTTTACCGGTTTTTGCCTGTGCCAGTGCGATCGCATCTCTCCAGCATCTCCACGGCGAAAATGAGCTAAATTCCGTTACTTTTAATCTTTTAGAACCGCCAGAAGCCGTTACTATTGCCATCGAACAAGTTGCCCGACTGAACCCCGATGCTGCCCTAGCCATCACCCGCAGCGATCCGGGGGACAATTTGGATTTAACTAGAAATACCCCTATATGGGCGTTAGTAGAAAGAAAGACGGGTAATCAAGAGATAGAGATTCAAGGCGGCGAAGGAATCGGCCTACAGGTTGATAATAGCGGAAAATCAGCTATCTATAGTTATGCCCAGCGTCTGCTGCAAGAAAACCTCAGACCCCTGTTACTGCCCCAAGAAAGCCTCAAAGTGACGATTATCCTTCCAGAAGGCAAAAAACTGGCCACAAGGACTTCTAACGCCGCTTTTGGGGTGGTAGAGGGATTATCTTTGTTGGGTACCACCGGCATTTCCCAACCCCTGAGCGCCCCCGGACAGTTGGAAATCTTTCGCGAGCAATTAAAAAATTTATCCCTTCGTTTTGATCGCTTGGTGTTTTGTATCGGGGAAAATGGCTTAGATTTAGCCCCTCAAATGGGCATTAATCCTGATATTTTGGTAAAAACAGCCAATTGGATCGGGCCGATGTTATTAGAGGCACAATTACAGGGAATCTCTGAAATTCTTTTGTTTGGTTATCACGGTAAATTAATTAAACTTGCCGGGGGAATCTTTCAGACTCACCATCATCTCGCCGATGGTCGTCGGGAAATTCTTACCGCCTACGCCGCTAAAATGGGTTTAGCTACCCCCCATCTCCAGCAAATTTTTGACAGTAGCACCAGCGAAAACGGTCTGGAATATCTGCGTCAATTAGACCGGCAAACGGGAGATAATTGGGTGGAACGCATCTATGGAGAAATGGCTAATACGATTGATCGCCGTTGCCAAGAATACGTTTATAACCACAGTAACGGTCATCTTGGGGTCGGTTGTATTTTATTCGATCGCTCTCGTTCTTTGATCAGCAAAAGCGAAAATGGCCTTAAATTTTTGCAGAATCTACAAGTTACCCCCTAGTGACCGTGCTATGATCGTGGGAATATTTAGTCTTAAAAAATGAAACTAATAAGGCTAAACTATTCTAGCTTATTTTCAGAACAATAGCCGATTTAGTTTACAAATCTTTAACCTTTTCCTGCCAGTTTCTTTTTTTGATCGCAGTGACAACTCAAACCCCCCTTCCCACCCCCCAAGAGACTTTGCCCTCAGAGTCCTTCACTAATAGCCTTAATCGTCAAATAATCATCATTCTTGACTTTGGCTCCCAGTATTCTGAATTAATCGCCCGCAGAATCCGGGAAACGAACGTTTACTCCGAAGTTCTCTCCTATCGTACCAGTGCCGAACAATTGGCCCAAATCAACCCGAAAGGAATAATTCTTTCGGGCGGTCCCAATTCCGTCTATGATCCTGGAGCGCCCCACTGTGATCCCGAAATTTGGAATTTAGGTGTACCCGTCCTCGGAGTTTGCTACGGGATGCAATTGATGGTACAGCAGTTAGGGGGCAGGGTAGAACGGGCAAAACGGGCCGAATACGGCAAAGCATCCCTATTTATCAACGATCCTACCGATTTATTAACCAATGTCGAGGACGGTTCCACCGCTTGGATGAGTCACGGGGATTCCTGCGTGGAATTGCCCGCGGGTTTTGAAATTCTCGCTCATACCGATAATACCGATTGTGCGGCCATTGCCGATCACAAGAAAAAACTCTTTGGAGTGCAGTTTCACCCGGAAGTTGTCCATTCTGTGGGAGGAATCGCCTTAATTCGCAATTTCGTCTATCATATCTGCAAATGCGAACCCACTTGGACCACGGAAGCTTTTGTCGAGGAATCGATCCGAGAAATTAGGGCAAAAGTGGGCGATAAGCGAGTTTTATTGGCTTTATCCGGCGGTGTGGACTCCTCTACCTTAGCATTCCTGTTGCATCGAGCGATCGGTGATCAACTAACCTGTATGTTTATCGATCAGGGATTCATGCGTAAGGGTGAACCAGAACGATTAATGCAGATATTTAACGAGCAATTCCATATTAGAGTTGAGTATGTCAACGCTAGAAAGCGATTTTTAGCGCAAGTGGCCGGTGTCACGGATCCCGAGGAAAAGCGCCGTCGTATCGGCCATGAATTTATTCAGGTGTTTGAAGAAGAATCGAATCGTTTGGGACCCTTTGATTATCTGGCCCAAGGAACTTTATATCCCGATGTGATTGAATCGGCCGATAGTAATGTGGATCCCAAAACCGGGGAAAGAGTAGCGGTTAAAATTAAAAGTCATCATAACGTTGGTGGACTGCCGAAAAATCTCCGGTTTAAATTAGTCGAACCCCTGCGAAAATTATTTAAGGATGAGGTGAGAAAATTAGGTCGATCGATCGGTCTTCCGGAAGAAATTGTTCGTCGTCAACCTTTCCCCGGCCCCGGTTTAGCAATTCGCATTTTAGGGGAAGTGACCGCAGATAAATTAAATATTTTGCGCGATGCAGATTGGGTAGTGCGCGACGAGATTAATAAGCAGGGAATGTATCACGATTTCTGGCAAGCTTTCGCGGTTTTATTGCCTGTCCGCAGTGTGGGAGTGATGGGAGATCAACGCACCTACGCTTATCCTATTGTCCTACGTTTAGTCAGCAGCGAAGACGGAATGACTGCCGATTGGTCCCGGGTTCCCTATGATTTATTGGAGACAATTTCTAATCGTATTGTCAATGAAGTTAAGGGAGTTAACCGCGTGGTTTATGATATTACTTCTAAGCCTCCCGGAACTATAGAATGGGAGTAGTATTGAATTATTGATTGATTGTTATTCCCGTCCAAATATTGGGGCGGGATTTTTGCAGAATAGACAATTGAGGAGATTAATTACTACCATGACACAGTTAGAGATTTTAGAAGAAATAGAAGCGGTGGATTTTGCGGAAGAAGAAGAAGATATTGAAGGAGAATCAGCAAACCAAAAAAAGCTACAACTCAAAGAAATCTCCGAGACTGTTGTTGCTGGAAGTGATTGGACTACCGCAACGATCCGCGATCAATTAATTCGAGAAAATATTCAACTCAATCCGCGCTTTCAAAGACGAGATGCTTGGAATATTACTCGTAAAAGTCGATTTATTGAATCCCTAATTCTAGGGTTTCCAGTCCCACTGATTGTCTTAGCTACTAATAACAAGGAAAAAGGTAAATTTATCGTTCTTGATGGCAAACAACGCCTACTAACAATTTTACAGTTTTATGGTGACAGTGACACACCTAATAATAGTTTTACTTTAAAAGATTTAGAATTTTTAGATGATCTCAATGGCTGCCAATATCAAGATCTAAAAAATGACTTCAATTTAAATGATTTCTTAGACCAACTGGATAATCAAACTATCCGCACGATTGTTATCCGTAATTGGAAAACGGAGAGTTTCCTCCATAAAATTTTTCTGCGTCTCAATGTGGAAAATACCCCTTTGTCTTCTCAAGAATTAAGACAAGCATTACACCCAGGGGGTTTTATTAATTTTTTAGATGATCGAGCGATCGAAAGTCAAGCATTAAAGAAAATATTTAAATCTTCCTATCCCGATTTCCGGATGCGCGACACTGATATAAGCTAAACGGCGCTTAACCTGCATGATCCAA
>NZ_JASJFE010000143.1:0-3937 GCF_030067735.1 Microcystis sp. M53598_WE2
ATGGGGCGAAAGTCTGTGGACTCTGTGTAAGACAGTACATGGTTTTTTAACTGTGGTATGCGACGGTGGTGGAAGCAGAAACTTAAATCGTGAGGTTTAGGAATCGCCGCACTTTTAGGGCGGCGAGGATGTCAATTAGTCATCTAACAGCAAGGGATGTAATCTCATTCAGGGGAAAAAGTCGCTATGAACCACCAAATAGAAACCCCGATCCGCTCACCTTCTCAAGCTCGATTCCGTTCACGGGAAGAACGCATCCAGATCGGTAAATCCCTGCGGGAGCGATTGCCGCGTTCTAGCCACGCTATCTGGCAACCCCCCGCAGCTGGTCGGGAGCCGATCGAAATCATTGAAGCATCAAATCGAGGGCGATTACAGGAATTGATTCCCATCCGCTACGGACGGATGTTGCGGAGTCCCTTTACCTTCCTGCGCGGTTCCGCTGCCTTGATGGCCTACGATCTGGCCACCACTCCCAAAACCGACATTATCGTGCAGGCCTGCGGGGATTGCCACCTCTTGAACTTCGGATTTTTTGCCACCCCCGAACGCAATTTAGTCTTCGATATTAACGATTTCGACGAAACCCTACCCGCACCTTGGGAATGGGATCTCAAGCGTCTAGTGGTCAGCTTTGTCATCGCCGGCAGGGATAGCGATCTATCCGATCGAGAATCGAAGGCGGCGGCGATCGATTGCGCTCGTTCCTATCGGGAACACCTGCGGGAATATTCTCGCCTCAGTCCGTTAGAGGTATGGTACACGCGCATAGGAGTAGAACAGGTGATCGAGATGGCTCCCGACGAAAAGACGCGGAAGATACGGGAACAGATGATGACAAAAGCCCGCGAGCGCATCATCGAACATCTCTACCCCAAGATCGTCACCCAAACCGCGGGACGCAATCGCTTTGTCGATCAGCCGCCCATTCTCTACCATGTCAACGAACCGGATTGGGAGACTCTCGTGCGTGAGGGTCTGGAAGACTATCGCCAATCCCTGCCGGAGGAACGCCGAGTCCTGTTTGATCGCTACCGGTTAGAGGACTTTGCCCTGAAAGTGGTAGGCATTGGCAGTGTCGGCACCAGATGTTATATCGCCCTATTTTTCTCGGAAGATAACCATCCCCTCATCCTACAAGTTAAGGAGGCTTGCCCTTCGGTTCTTGAACCCTATACCGCCAAGAGCCAGTATGAAAATCAGGGACAACGGGTGGTTACAGGCCAGAGATTGATGCAATCCTCTAGCGACATATTTTTAGGCTGGACCCAGGGAAGACGGGGCAATAACTTCTATTTACGGCAACTGCGGGATATGAAGTTTTCCCTGCCCATTGAGGGAGTGTCGGCCGCCCAACTGCAACGCTACGCCGAGTTCTGTGGCTGGACCTTAGCCCGCGCCCACGCTAAATCTGGAGATGCGGCCACCATTAGCGGTTATTTGGGGAAAGGAGATCAGTTCGATCTAGCGATGGGCGAATTTGCGATCGCTTATGCCGAGCAGACAGAACAAGATCACGCCGCTTTGGTGGAAGCGGTCAAAACAGGACGGGTTGAGGCTTTGGTAGAAGAAGATTTATAGCATTAAGCTATCAGCCTGTTATTTCTCGACCATACATTATGGGCGCGAGCTTTGCGCCCCCACATTGCAGCTGGTATGATACCAAATCCGTTTTTATACTAAATCTGGTTATTAAAAACTGATTATCTATTGCCCCTTTTGCCTCTTTCCTCTTGCCCTTTGCCTGTCCTGATATGTAGCCTATACTCAACGGATTTAGTATTAATAGTCCGATTAACTCTCAGGTTATGGATTGTTTCTCCCTCCTCCAACGCTCCCCACGCTCCTATACTTTTTAAACAGGATTTAGTATTATTGCTCAGTAGGTCAGATTTGCTCACAGAAAATACATACGGCCTATATCTACAAAATGCTCTAGAAAAAGGATGATGGTATGTGATATAATTTGCTCTTGCTTTCATCTACATATTTAAGTGATTTTGTCAAGAAAATGAGCGAATTAAAATCACAAATCACGGCTATTGATCATCAACTTTCCAAACGTCCGATCGCTCTCGATCCCGCAGGATATTTTATTATTTATCTAGACCGAGAAGCCGGGTTAATCTGTGCCAAACATTACAGCAATATTATCAATGAAAAAGGTTTAGCCGTCGATCCAGAAACGGGAAAAGTTATCGGTGTTAGGCAAAAACTTGATCGCAATCCTGAGACTATTTACACCGCAAGAACCGCCAAAGAATTAGCCGTCAAAGTGATCGAAGAAACCCAACCTTGTCCGATTACTATGTTCGATCATGCTGCTTATTTAGGTCGAGAATTTACCCGCGCTGAATACGCTTTAATCACCGGGGAAGAATATATTCAGGATTAAAAATTGGGCTTTTCAGTAATCAGTAAACAGTAATCAGTAAACAGTAAATAGTAATCAGTAAATATAGCAGTTTTCATCAGAATGAGGCATGGGCAAGGGGCTTAAGTCCTTTGTTGGCAAAACTTGTCGATACCTCAGTAACGTGAAAAGCGCTATAAATAACTTAAAACTTCAAACTTAAAACTTACATCTGATAACTGATAACTGATAACTGTTAAACCGTGCCTTTAAATAAACCTTGGGGACGGAATAATAACAGCAGGATCATAATTAATAAAGCCACGGCTAATTTATAATCAGAACCAATTAAGGGAACACTAATTTCTTGGGCAACACCAATAATTAAAGCCCCAGCAATCGCTCCGTAGGGATTACCAATACCACCTAAAATCACGGCGGCAAACATTGGTAAGATTAAAAACCAGCCCATATTGGGACGCACTCCCCCAGTAATTAACCCGAACATCGCTCCGGCTAAAGCAGTTAAAACTCCCGTAATTATCCATGTCCAGAAGACAACCCATTCGACGTTAATTCCGGTTACTCTAGCTAAATCGGTGCTGTCAGCTACGGCACGCATCGCCTTACCGATCTTAGTTTTTTGCAATAACAAATGGAGGGCAATAATAACTATAATTGCCAAACCAATAACTAACAAGCGATCGAAAGCTACTTTAATCCCAAAAATTTCTGTAGCGGTCATCACAGGCAGATCGTAGCGTTGATTACTACCGCCCCAGATCATTAAAATACCATTGCGAAGAAATAAAGCCAAACCGATCGAAATAATAATTAAAGTGGTAGAATCAGCCCGTTGATCGCGCATGGGTTTCCATAATAATCTCTCGGCAATGAGCATGGCAATAGCTGTCACTGCTGCCCCCACCGGCATCGCTAACCAGAGATTAATCCCTTGAGCATTTACCACCCAAGTTATGTAAGCACCCAAAGTCATAAAATCGCCGTGGGCAAAATTAGACAGACGCAAAATGCCACAGGTAAGGGTTAACCCAACAGCAGCCAGAGCAATAATACTGCCGACGGCTAAACCATTGAATAAAAGTTGCGGTGTATCCATCAAACCTCTTGTATAAATCAGAAATTGTCCTTAGAAATAGAAGTCAGGAGAGAGAAAATTAATTAACTTTTGTCTTTTACCTTATTTAACTGAAAGCTGAGGGCCTGTGGCTTAAATATTTTTGTTTAGACCAAATTGCATGGCAGTATAAGCCTAGACAGCTATTATAAACTTTTTCAGCAGACCCTACCTATGAATGAAAGAAGATTAGTTAAGATTCTGACGTAACTCTGGAACCCGTTGCCATAATTCTTGGGTTAAACGGGGTAATTCGTCCCGCATCTGACAATACCAATCCCATCGCCGGCGGTAATGTTGAGCCAGTAAGCGATTTTGCTTGACCCATTGATAGGCATTGTTAGCCAGTTGTTGCCGAAAAGAAGGATTTTCAATTAATTGTCGCAATTGTGCAGAAAATTCAGTTAAAGAATTATAAATTAAACCCGTTTCACCGGAATGAATAG
>NZ_JASJFE010000083.1:0-7632 GCF_030067735.1 Microcystis sp. M53598_WE2
GCATTCTATTTTTTAAGACAAGCAGAATCTATGAACCAAGAATCTCTCAGCTTTGTCCATGGGAATGTCAAGTCAGCCGATCGCTTTTTAGTTTGTGGATTGGGTAGTCTCGGACAACACTGCGTCAAGTCTTTAAAAGAGTTTGGGGTTAGCGTCGTCGGTATCGAACTAATACAGCCTCCCAGTTGGGAAATTAATGATTTTCCCGATTTATTAGAGGAAATAATTATCGGTGATTGTCGTCAAAAAAACATTTTAGCAAGAGCGGGAATCGATCGCTGTCGGGCTGCTTTAATTGTCACCAGTGATGAGCGAATTAATGCCACCACTGCCCTAATTATTCGGCAATTAAATCCCCTTACCCGCTTAGTGGTGCGTTCTTCTAAAGATAATCTCAATCAGCTACTCAAGGAACGTTTAGGCAATTTTATCGCCTATGAACCCACCCAACTACCCGCCAATGCCTTTGCTTTAGCCACATTAGGCACGGAAACCCTCGGTTTTTTGCATCTCGACGGTCAGAAATTGCGGATTATCCAGAGACAAATTAGCCCCGAAGATGGTTTACTCGATCGCTTTTTAGGTGATTTAAATACCCCCACCCGTCGTCTGTTAGCACACACAGCCCCCGATGAACCTTTAAGGGCCGGATTTTATCAATGGTCCCCCACCACCACTATCGGGGCCGGTGATACCATTACCACCATCGAAACTACCTATCAAAACATCGATGCTGTCCGCCAGAAACCGTCAAATTCTCGCCAGAAGTTGCGGTATTTTTGGCAAAAATTCCTCAAAGAAATCCAACAATTCTGGCAATTGAGTTTTCAGCAGCAAATTCACCGGGTGGCTTTCCTGTCAGTATTTATCATTATCCTGCTGGTAATTATCGGGACTTTTCTTTTCCATCTCTACGCCCCGAGAGCTTCCTTTATTTCCGCTCTTTCAGGAACGGCGATTCTTTTATTAGGTGGTTACGGTGATGTTTTCGGTGCCTCTAACCCCGAAGATTTAAATGCGGTTCCCTGGTGGATGCAGCTATTTAGTCTCTTTTTAACCTTAGCTGGAACCGCTTTTATCGGGGTTCTCTACGCCATTTTGACAGAAACTTTATTATCATCAAGATTTCAATTTATCCCCAACCGTCCCCCAGTTCCCCAACAGAATCATATCGTTATTGTGGGCTTAGGTCGAGTCGGCAGAGAAGTGGCTAATTTATTACTAGAAATGCAACAGGCGATCGTCGGGGTCAGCTTAAATAGGGATTTTGATGCAACTATCCTGCCAAAAATGCCCCTGATGACGGGAAATATCGAAGAATCTTTAAAAAATGTCAATTTAGATAGGGCTAAAAGTATAGCGATTGTTACTGATGACGAAATCCTCAATTTAGAAGTAGCCCTAACCACCCGCAAACTCAACCCCCAAAGCTACTTAGTCATCCGCACCACCGACGACAACCTTAGTCAACAATTAAGTCAAATTCTGCCCCGCTCTCACATTTTGGGAACCAACACCGTAGCGGCAGAAGCCTTTACGGGGGCCGCTTTCGGAGAAAATATCATCTATCTGTTCCGTTGGGCGCAAAAAACGATTCTGGTGACAGAATACGAGATCGAAGCTGGAGATACTCTCAATGGTAGCTCGATCGGGGATATTGCCTACGGTTATCGAGTCGTGCCGATCCTACACCAACGAGAACGGCAAGCCCCGAAATTAATGCCCGAAGATTATCTCAATTTACGCATCGGCGATCGCATTGTGGTGCTGGCCACCATCAACGGACTGCGACGGGTGGAACAGGGTCGTCGCACTCCCAAAACTTGGCGCGTGCGGGTGGAAAAAGCCTTTAACCGCAATATTGCCGCGGAAGCGCCCACCGTGATCAGTCGTTTTTCTAATTGTCCCCTGAAAACCGCCAGCGATCTCATGGAAAATTTGCCAGCGACTCTCGGCGCCCCCCTCTACGAACAGCAGGCGATTCGATTAGTTTCCGAGTTAAAAAAAATTCAAGTTCAAGCCTTGGCTATTCCGATTACAAGTCAAAAATAACAATTTTGCTTAACTCAGAAGTTGATCCAACTTAGCGAAGAATTGATGAACATCTTCATGAATTTCATCAGATTTCATGTTAGTGGCGACGATTTCACGGGTCAATTCTAAAGATGGAACAGATGCTAAAGAAAGTTGACGAGATTTAAGCGTTTGAAAAAGAGAGTCCTTATTTTCAAACAATAGCTTTTTCCCATCCACAACTTGAAAAATATTTGCTTTGACATCTCTCCAAGATTGATTTCGAGGCAGGGTAAGATTTTCGTTATCAAAAAACTCCCTAATTATTTTTTGAACTGGAGAGAAAAAAATATCTTGGTCGTTAAAACCGCCGGTTTGTTGAGCTGCTCTAATCCAAGCATCGGGAACTAATAAATAATTCTCAATATTTTTTCGTCGCCATTCATATAATGATTGCTTCGGATCATTTGCTTCTGGGTGGAAGGCCTGATCGTCATCATCATAATCAAACAATACCAACCTTTTCGCCGATGGAATTATTTGTTTAATCCCGTTAAAATGACGATCAGAATCTTCTTTCATTTTCTTCTTATTGCCGCCTCCCATAACCCGACAACAAACCTGATTCAATTTATCCTGCCTTCCTAAAGAAGTGGCAAAACCTCGTAAAAGACGCTCATCTGTTTCTCCTTCAACATACAAAATAACGGGATAATTAAATTCCGAAAGCTGTGTTATCTCTAAGTTAGAAACATCGGCCATCGCTGTTAAAATCGCTGGTGTAGCTTCCACTCTTTTAGGAATTCTATCAAGTAATGAGATAATTTGCCGAACGTCAACCCCTCTAATAAACTCTTCTGCGTGGGTGGCAATAAGAAATTGAGTATTTCTCTCGATCGCCTTTTGATTCTTAAAATAATCTAGAATCTCTCTTTGCAAGTTAACATGAAGATGAGCATCGGGTTCATCCAGTAAGATAGTAGTAGGTTTATAACCATAAA
Source organism: Microcystis sp. M53598_WE2 (assembly GCF_030067735.1). Classification (NCBI taxonomy): domain Bacteria; kingdom Bacillati; phylum Cyanobacteriota; class Cyanophyceae; order Chroococcales; family Microcystaceae; genus Microcystis; species Microcystis sp. M53598_WE2. The sequence continues at coordinate 3,015 of NZ_JASJFE010000083.1, forward strand.
AAAATGCCAACAAGGTTAAAGTTTGATGGAAACCGCTGCCAGCAGATATAATGTCATAGGATTTGCCCCCCTGTTTATATTCGCAGATTATTTGGGTGTCCACTCCTCGTTCGTATTGAGGGTCTTTTAAATCAACGTTAAACCAGTTTTTGACAACCTTTTGAATTTCACTCCAATCCTTTCGATTTTCTTGCCAAACTCGCAGCAGTAAATTTCTTAATATACTTCCGGGCTGCGCTTTTCCCACTTGTTTTCGCAGCGGTCCGTCATCACGCCATTCTTCATTGGGTTCTAATCCCGAAAAGGGTGGAACGTAAGCAATAATAGGTAAAAGAGAAGGGGAGTGATTTGACTCTCCTTCTAGTTTTCGGAAATGTTCCCATCCTTCCGAAGGAATTGCGTAGATAGTTTGAGGAGAACTATATCTTAGTCTAACCCCCAAAGAGCATGGTTCTGGCCCAGAAGATTCCGCTATCCAAGTAACATCAATTTCAATGAGAATAAACTCTTGCTTTTTGGAACCATCTGCTTTTGTTGGATAGTGGCGCTCGGTCTTCTCTCGCCACAAAAGATTAAATTCTGGAACGGGAAGGGCTGTAAAGTTGGGAAGGACAACTTGTTTGCCAGTCTTTCCCATCCGTTTCGCCGCCCGCCGGAACTCCTCAATACAGAACTGCCAGATCGCTAAAGCCTGTAAAATGGTGCTTTTACCACTGTTATTCCGTCCAACTAAGAGATCGAAGAGAGCAAACTCGTAGGTTTGTTCCTTGATACTCTTGAAATTTCTCAGGGTTAGCTTGGTTATCATCGATCTGGTTAGGCTGTCGGCATCTTCATCTTAAATTATGCAAGTTAACATCGCTCACTTTCCCAGATCGCATTTTTAAGGCCAAAAATAGATCGGGACTAACTCATCTCTCCAGCTAGGGCAACGAAAACGATCGCGCTTGTCGGTGCAGGGATCGGAGGGGAGTCGATCGCCTAGATTAGCACTCAAGCCCTAAGAGTGCTAAATTAACTAAAGGAGTCCTATCACAACAGCGATACCATGTCCAAAATCATTGCCTTTAAAGATGAATCCCGTCGCGCCCTAGAAAGAGGTGTCAACGCCTTGGCCGATGCGGTAAAAATCACCCTCGGTCCGAAAGGACGCAATGTCTTGTTAGAAAAGAAATACGGCGCCCCCCAGATCGTTAATGACGGCATCACCGTGGCCAAAGAAATCGAATTGTCCGATCCCCTCGAAAACACCGGGGCGAGATTAATTCAGGAAGTAGCGGCAAAAACCAAAGATTTAGCGGGAGATGGCACCACTACCGCCACCATCATCGCCCAGGCTTTAATTAAAGAAGGTCTGAAAAACGTTACCGCCGGGGCCAATCCCGTCGCTTTAAGACGCGGACTAGACAAAACTATCGCCTATCTGGTGGAAGAAATCGCCGCCGTCGCTAAACCGATCGCTGGAGATGCGATCGCTCAAGTGGCCACCGTTTCTTCCGGCAACGACGAAGAAGTGGGAAAAATGATCGCCGCCGCCATGGAAAAAGTCACCACCGATGGCGTAATCACCGTGGAAGAATCGAAATCCCTAACCACGGAATTAGAAGTAGTGGAAGGGATGCAGATCGATCGCGGTTATATCTCTCCCTATTTCATCACCGATCAGGAAAGACAGATCGTCGAGTACGACAACCCCCTGATCCTGATTACCGATAAAAAAATCAGTGCGATCGCTGAATTAGTCCCCGTCCTCGAAGCCGTTGCCCGTCAAGGTCGTCCCCTATTAATTATCGCCGAAGATGTGGACGGCGAAGCCTTAGCCACTCTAGTGGTCAACAAGGCCCGGGGTGTCTTAAATGTCGTCGCTATCAAGGCCCCCAGTTTTGGGGAACGTCGCAAGGCGGTTTTACAAGATATCGCCATCCTCACCGGCGGTCGTCTGATTTCCGAAGAAGTGGGCTTAAGTCTTGACACGGTTAGCCTCGATCTGCTGGGGCAAGCGGCAAAAATCACCCTAGAGAAAGACAATACAATTATTGTCGCCTCCGGAGACAGCCGCAATAAGGCCGATGTGCAGAAACGTCTCGCCCAACTGAAAAAACAGTTAGAAGAAACCGATTCTGAATTCGATAAGGAAAAATTACAGGAACGCATCGCTAAATTAGCCGGCGGTGTGGCCGTGATTAAAGTCGGGGCAGCCACAGAAACCGAACTCAAGGATCGCAAACTCCGCATCGAAGATGCCCTCAATGCCACCAAAGCCGCCGTGGAAGAAGGTATCGTCCCGGGCGGTGGTACAACCTTGATTCATCTGGCTTCTAAGGTGAAGGCTTTCAAAGCTTCTCTCACTAACGATGAGGAAAAAGTCGCCGCCGATATCGTCGCCAAAGCCCTAGAAGCCCCCCTGCGTCAGTTAGCCAACAACGCCGGTGTGGAAGGCGATGTGATCGTGGAAGGTGTGCGCGATACCGCTTTTAGCGTCGGTTACAATGTCCTCACCGGCAAGTACGAAGACTTAATCGCCGCCGGAATTATCGATCCGGCTAAAGTGGTACGGTCAGCCGTTCAAAACGCCGCTTCTATCGCCGGTATGGTCTTAACTACGGAAGCCCTCGTGGTGGAAAAACCCGTTAAAGAAGCCGCAGCCCCCGATATGGGCGGCATGGGCGGCATGGGCGGCATGGGCGGCATGGGTGGCATGGGTGGCATGGGTGGCATGGGCATGATGTAATTCCTGATGCCGTCTGGCCCCTGAAAATAATCTCATTCCATTGAGCCAATCTGTCCCTTTTCTGGTTATCGTCGGCATTAGGGACAGGTTTTTTTTTCCTCGGGAAAAACTTTTTCAGCAGAACCTGCTTAATCTATCCTTTGCATTAGTCCAGACACTACACTAGAAAAGAAGGATTATTCCCAGAAATCATGACACTGCTGACGGTTCGATCGCTCAAAAAAGACTTCGGTATCAAGGAAATTCTCAAAGATGCGAGTTTTAGTCTCGATGATCGCGATAAAGTCGGCCTGATCGGTACGAATGGATCGGGAAAATCGACCCTATTGAAAATGATCGCCGGATTAGAATCGATCGATGGTGGCGAAATTCAAATCAATTCGGGGATGAAAATCGTCTATTTACCCCAGCAACCCGATCTAGACAATGATAAAACGGTTTTAGAGCAGGTTTTCGCCGATAGTGGCGAAAGCATGACTTTAATTAAGGAATACGAGGAATTGTCCGATCGCCTTGTCCATGAGCCAGAAAATCTGGATACTATTATGGAACGTTTGTCAAGGGTTTCGCAACAAATTGATAAACTTGCCGCCTGGGATTTAGAAACCAATGCTAAAGTTATTTTAAGTAAACTGGGCATCGATAATTTTAATGCTCGCGTGGGAGATTTATCGGGGGGATATCGCAAAAGAATCGCCATCGCTACCGCACTTTTAGCCGATCCTGACTGTTTATTGATGGATGAACCCACCAACCATTTAGACGCGCTTTCCGTGGAGTGGTTACAGAGTTATTTGTCCCGTTTTCGGGGAGGATTATTATTAATTACTCACGATCGCTATTTTCTCGATCGAGTGACTAATCGCATCATTGAAATCGATCGGGGAGATTTATCTACTTATTCTGGTAATTATGCCTATTATCTAGAAAAAAAAGCTTTAGCGGAAGAATCGATCGCCAGTAGTCAACGCAAACACGCGGGAGTTTTACGACGGGAATTAGAATGGTTATCCCGGGGACCAAAAGCGCGCAGTACCAAACAAAAAGCGCGGATCGATCGCATTCAAGCAATGGGGACTAAGGAATTTAAACAGGTGGAGGGAAAAGTCGATATTGCCACCGCAGGAAGACGCATCGGCAAAAAAGTTATCGAAGTAGAAAAGATCTCGAAAGCTTACGGCGATCATACTTTAATTAAAGATTTTACCTATATTTTTACCCCCGAAGATCGCATCGGTATTATTGGCAGTAACGGGGTAGGAAAATCTACTCTCATGGATATTATTACCGGGAAAACTCTCCCCGATTCAGGCACGGTTGACATCGGTTCCACTATTCATATTGGTTACTTCGATCAACAATCCGATGATCTCAATATCAACGAAAATCAAAGAGTGATCGAATATCTGAAAAGTGTGGCCGAATTAGTCAAAACCCTAGACGGCAGCGTGATCACCGCTTCCCAGATGTTAGAAAAATTTCTCTTTCCTCCCGATCAACAGTATGCACCAATTTATAAACTTTCTGGAGGGGAAAGAAGACGCTTATTTTTACTACGAGTTTTGATGAGTGCGCCTAATGTTTTAATCTTAGATGAACCCACCAATGATCTCGATGTGCAGACTTTAGCAATTTTAGAAGAATATTTAGAGGACTTTAACGGTTGTGTGATTGTCGTTTCCCATGATCGCTATTTTCTCGATCGAGTAGTTGATACTATTTTTTCCTTTGAAACCGGGGGTAATATCCGTCAATATCCGGGTAATTATTCCCTTTATCTCGATCAGAAAAAAGAGGAGGAGGAACCAAAAGAAAAAAAAGTCACCCCAAAAACTGTTAAAGCTTCTCCGTCACCCGTCAATAAGAAAATCTCTTTTAAAGAGAAAA
>NZ_JASJFE010000197.1:0-3041 GCF_030067735.1 Microcystis sp. M53598_WE2
TGCTCAACAAAAAGCACAGGAAAAATACGGTCAAAGATTAGAACTTTTAGAAGAATACGAACAGAAAAAACTCTTTTCTCAAGTTTATCGGCATTATACTAAAAAACTCTGGATTGGGACTTTTCACAGTCTTTGTGGTCGGATTTTGCGCTATGACATTAATAAATATCAGGATGAATATGGTCATAGTTGGCAAAGGAATTTTTCGATTATGGACGAGTCTGATGCCCAGAGTTTAGTAAAAAATATCGTCACTAAACAGATGAATTTAGACGATAAAAAATTTGATGCCCGCAATCTACGTTATGCGATTAGTAATGCCAAAAATTTAGGTTTAACACCCACAGATTACGCCAGAGAAAACCCTCATTTTCGGGGAAAGGTCATTTCTGAGGTTTATCAAGCTTATCAGATGCAATTGGCACAAAATAATGCCCTAGATTTTGATGATTTGATACTGGTTCCAGTCCGTCTTTTTCAGCAAAATGAATCTATTCTCGGTTATTGGCATACGCAATTTAAGCATATTTTAGTCGATGAATACCAAGACACTAACCGGATTCAGTACGAGTTAATTCGGCTTTTGTCCACCAATGGTGAAACGAAAAAAAGTGAGTGGAATTGGACGGATCGATCGATTTTTGTGGTGGGTGATGCCGACCAATCTATCTATAGTTTTCGGATGGCAGATTTTACTATTCTGCTCAATTTTCAAGCGGACTTTGGCGATGGTTTACCCGATGATGATACTCGCACGATGGTGAAACTACAGGAAAACTATCGTTCACGGGAAAATATTCTGCAAGCGGCAAATAAGTTAATTGAAAAGAATAGTCAAAGAATCGATAAAGTCCTTGTTCCCACTAGAGAAGGGGGCGATAGTATCTATGTTTTTAAAGCCAGAGATGAACAGGAAGAAGCAGCTTTTGTTATCGATAAAATTCGAGAATTTACCCAAGAAAACCCCGAATTAACTTGGGGTAGTTTTGCCATTCTCTACCGAATTAATGCCCAATCTCGCCCCTTTGAAGATGGGTTAATTCGCAATAATATCCCCTATAATATTGTCGGGGGATTTAAATTTTATGATCGACAGGAGATTAAAGATGCGATCGCTTATTTACGAGTGATTGCCAATCCTGCCGATACCGTTAGTTTACTGAGAATTATTAACACTCCCCGGCGCGGTATCGGTAAAACCACAATCGATAATTTGCTCAAAGCTGCCCAAGAATTAGGAGTACCTTTATGGGAAATTATCAGCGATGAAACTTCCGTTAATACTCTCGCCGGTCGTGCGACTAAAAGCATCAATAAGTTAGCTAAAATTATCCAAAACCTGCAAGAAAAAATCACCGATTTATCCGCTAGTGAAATCCTAGATCAAATCATGGAAGATTCGGGATATATCGATGAGTTAAAACAGCAGGGAACCGAGGAAGCTGATACCCGCATCGAGAATATTCAAGAATTGTATAGCGCCGTCGTACAATTCCAAGAAGAAAACGAAGAAACCAATCTCCAGGAATTTCTCGCTAGTGCTAGTTTAGCCTCGGATTTAGATAATCTTCAGGAAGGTCAAGAAAAAGTATCGTTAATGACCCTTCATTCCGCCAAGGGTTTAGAGTTTCCTATCGTCTTTTTAGTCGGTTTAGAACAGGGCATTTTTCCCCATAATCGTAGTTTAAACGATCCCATTGCTCTTGAGGAAGAACGCCGTTTGTGTTATGTGGGAGTGACTCGGGCCAAGGAACAATTATTTTTAACCTACGCAAAAGAAAGATATGTCTGGGGGAATAAAGAGATGAAGGTAGCTTCCCAATTTTTGCAGGAATTGCCCCCAGAATTGCTCACAAGCAACCTGAAACCGAAAAAGACCCCAAAAGTGGTTCCCATTCAAACAACTGCCTCTAATCAAAGAAAATGGGGCGTAGGCGATCGAGTGTTACACTCTACTTTTGGAGAAGGAGAAGTGACCCATATCCTCGGTGAGGGTAAAAAAATGAATCTAGCGGTCAAATTTTCGGGTTTAGGTCAGAAAATCATCGATCCTCGCACCGCACCCATGCAACTTATCCACGAATAGGCAATCATCTGTAGGGTGGGTTAGGCAAAAATAAGTTATACTCTGACTGAAAATTGAGTATTCGCCGTAACCCACCAGATCAGCACATAGGTAATCATCTGTAGGGTGGGTTAGGCGAAAATAAGTTATACTCTGACTAGAAATTGAGTATTCGCCGTAACCCACCGGCTTTTTTCTCCCTATCTCCCCACTGATAACTGATTACTGTTCACTGATAACTGACACCCCCTGATTCCTCAACTCCGATCGCTACCTGCTGTTAGAATAGAGAATTGCGGTCAGACTGACGATAAAATTGAGAAGCTAAATCCTTGATTCTTAATAGTTGTTGAGCAACTTTCCGCCTAGTATCGCAATTATCCGATAATATGGGCAACAGCGAGTTAGTCTATTCAGTCTGTTAAAATTGACCCCCGTTGGTCGTATTCGCGCACTGTCTAACCTTAATGATGAGGATCAGTTAATATGGAATCAATGCAACCGACCGAGACCCAAAATCCGATTAGAACGGATTTACCCGGGTCTCTGAGCAAACCCAGCAGCAGCAGCACCGAACAGATTTGGTCTGAATATGTAGAACCAGTTTGGGATTCGGTGATGTCCTATCTGGCTAACGTCCCCGATTATATCGGTAGTTTCTTCTCTGGATACAAAAAACCTTTAATCGTTCTGGGGGCAATTTTAGCCAGTTTTGTCACCGTGAAAGTTACCCTAGCGGTTTTAGATGCGATCGATGATATTCCCCTCCTTGCTCCTATCCTACAATTAGTTGGGATCGTTTACACTGGTTGGTTTGTCTGGCGCTATCTGCTCAAAGATGAAAATCGCCGCGAGTTATTAGCCGAAATTGATGCACTAAAAGCGCAAGTTTTTGGCAGTCACAATAACCCTTTATAGGTGGGTGGGTGGAATTAAATATAAGATGAACGTAGGTTGGGTTGAAGCATGAAACCCA
>NZ_JASJFE010000563.1:0-2176 GCF_030067735.1 Microcystis sp. M53598_WE2
CTAATACCTTAGAATGGCAGGGATTTAGACTAATTGAGGGACAATATCAAGCTATTTCTGCCAATGAGCAGGGTTATCTCTGGAGTGAAGAGTTAGGATTATATTTAGGCATATTTGACCGGAAACTGCGTTATTTTACCGTCGATGGTCAACTGGTTCCCACTCCCCAAGAAGCTGAATTACAGCAAAGACAAGCAAAGGAACAGATTCTTTTAGAAAAGGAACAAGAACGACAGGCAAAAGAACAGGCTCTTTTAGAAAAAGAACAAGAACGACAAGCTAAGGAAAGATTAGCGGCAAAATTACGAGAATTAGGCATCAATCCCCAGACAATTTAGCCGGTTAAAATCTGCAAACGGCCATCAATAACCCCTTGAGTTACAATTATCTTGATTTGACTGGACAGACCCGAATGCAACTCACTCCCGAACAATACAAAGAAAAAATGCAGCGCCGCAAGGTCATCCAAGAGGAACGTTTAGCCGAAAAAATTGCTGAAAAAGGTTTAATTATCGTTAATACCGGGGATGGTAAGGGAAAAACCACGGCAGCCCTCGGTATGGTTTTACGTTCCCTCGGTCATGGTTACAAAGTGGCGGTGGTACAATTTATCAAAGGTGCTTGGGAACCTGCCGAACAAAAGATTTTTAGTGTTTGGGGGGAACAAATCGAGTTTTATGCTATGGGGGAAGGTTTCACCTGGGAAACTCAAGATAGAGAAAGAGATATAGAGAAAGCCCAAGAAGCATGGCAAAAAGCCCTAACTTTTCTCGAAAATCCCCAATATAAGTTAATTTTACTCGATGAGATCAATATCGCCCTTAAATTCGGCTATCTGGATATTCAGGAAATTATCGCTGGTTTAGCCCGAAAACCCGCTAATTCTCACGTTATTCTCACTGGTAGAGGAGCTTTACCCGAATTAATCGAGATAGCGGATTTAGTCACGGAAATGAAGTTAATTAAACATCCCTTTCGTCAACAGGGAGTAAAAGCGCAACCCGGCATCGAATTTTAACTACTGCTTAAGCGTTGTACGGTCTCTCCCGACAATAATCGATGAGTTTCGGCGAGAAGATAGGGAATTTGATCAGCGTGGGGACTAGCGGCTAAACAGGCAGTTAAATCGAGTTTTTCCACCTCTTTTGCCTGTTGACCGGGGAACCAGTGACCCCCATTCCCCAAGAGATTGTATCTGGCCTTGGCAAAGTCGATCATATCGTAGGCGATAGCGAGATTGCGTAACCAGAGGATGGAACGAATATTGATGTGATTGGGGGTATTTTCCCAGCTAGGTAAACCCACAGACCAAGTTTTCACCCAATTATCGCCTAAACAGTTGATCATTTCCCCTTGCAATCTCTCGATAATTGGCGGTAAAATCTCCTCGGCTCGATCGAGTAAAGGTAAAGTTTTCAGGTGTTCATCAAAATCTCTGGCTCGCGCAGCACCGATACTCAGGGTATGGACGGTCGGATGACTGAGACAGAATAGATTATTAAAAACCATCGGACTGAGAGGAAAACAGAGAGCCACGAGCTTAGGGGGAGGATTGTAGAGATGGCCGCCCTTATCGGAGGGACTAATGATAAAAACCCCCATATCGTGCTGTTTTGCCGCTTCTATGGCTGGCCAGTTATTCTGAAAAATATAGTACCAGTGCAGATTGAGGTAATCGTAACAATTTGTTGCAATAATCTTGACAATTACATCAGTTGGTGCATGGGTCGAGAAACCGATAAAACGAACTTTTCCCTGTTGCTGTAATTTTTTCGCCTCTTGCCAACAACCGCCCTCGGCCATAGTGTCATCGAGAATTTCCTCGGTGTTGATGCCATGGATGCCCAACAAATCCACATAATCTAACCGTAAAAATTGCCTGGATTGCTCAAATTTACGGCGAAATTCCCGCACATCTTGACTAGGAGAAACTTTCGTCTGCACGATAATCTTGTCCCTCGGTAGTTGCGGCAAAATTTTGCCTAATTGCATCTCCGAAGTGCCGTAACCCCTAGCGGTTTCGATGTGATTAATCCCCACTTCCAGAGATTTATTGTTGACATCCTCACCGCCGTAAACGGACGGTGATTCCCAAACCTCACGATTTAGGTTTCTGCTTCTTTCCCGAAGGATTTTTCGCACCTGCCTTAAGTAGTCATGCAAAATTAATTACCCA
>NZ_JASJFE010000110.1:0-5280 GCF_030067735.1 Microcystis sp. M53598_WE2
AAATTCCTAAAAATTCCAGGTCAAGAGACAATTTTCACCCTGCCCCAACAATCAAAAGAACCTCTAGGAGGTGAAGCATTAGATCAGATCATGAGTCAAATTAAAATCATCGAAAAAGTAGAATTTACTCCCCCGCCTCCTATTCAATGGCCGCAAAAAATTCTGCCGAGTTTTAGTGATTTTATTGACGACAAACGCCAACTCATTATCATTGGTGGCAAGGGGGGGGTGGGAAAAACCACCGTTGCCGCGGCCATTGGTTGGGCGTTAGCTAATCGTCATCCCGATCAAAAAATTAGAATTATTTCTATTGATCCAGCGCATTCTTTGGGAGATGCCTTTGGGACAAAGTTAGGACATCAATCCACACAATTAACTGATAATTTAAGTGGTCAAGAAGTTGACGCTAATATCATTTTAGAAAAATTTCGGGATGATTATTTATGGGAACTGGCAGAAATGATTAGTGGTGAAGGTAAGGAAGAAGGAAACATCAAACTAGCTTATACTCCGGAAGCTTGGCGACAAATTGTAGCTCAATCTCTGCCAGGAATTGATGAAATGTTATCCCTAGTAACAGTGATGGATTTATTAGACCAGAAACAACAAGATTTGATTATTTTAGATACGGCTCCTACCGGTCATCTCCTGCGATTTTTGGAAATGCCAACGGCTTTAGGAGATTGGTTAAGTTGGATTTTTAAGCTTTGGATGAAGTATCAAAATGTCTTAGGGCGTGTAGATTTAATGGGACGGTTGCGAATCTTAAGACAACAAGTGATGTCTGCCCAGAAAAAACTAAAAGACCCCCAACATACAGAATTTATTGGAGTTTTGCAAGCCCAAGATGCTATAGTTGCCGAACAACTGCGATTGACAGCATCTTTGAAAAAAATGGGAGTCTATCAACGTTATGTCGTGCAGAATCGTTATCACGCTAATGAGGAAATTGATTGGGATTTATTCCCAGAGCAAACTTTGATCCGCTTACCCAGTTTACCCCGGTCAGTAGAACCTCTAGCCCGGGTAAAAGCCGCGGCAGATCTGTTATTTTAAAGGTAATTAGTCTTTAAAGTCGGACTTCTTAACCTCATCTATTACCCAGTCCCCATCCTTCACTTGATTCAGGAGCAATTTTATGGTAGAATTATTCAAAGGATTTGAGCAATTAGTCGAACTGGCCAAAATCTTAGAAGAAAAACTGGAAAAAGGGGAAATTAAAACCGAAATGCAATTTAATTCCCGTCCCTTGAGTAATATTCCCCGTTCTGGCGGTATTCCCCGTCCAGGGGGAGTTTCTCGTCCGAGCAATTCTGGCGGGGATGATTTTGAGGTCAATCGCAATCGCTCATCCTCCACTGATTCAGGGGTTGAAGACAGTATGACACCGCCCGAAGAACCCACCACGGCTTCTCTGAAAGATGTTGGTGGATTGACGGAAGTGATTAAAGAACTCAAAGAACTAATTGCCATTCCTCTGAAACGCCCTGACTTGTTGGCCAAGTTAGGACTTGAACCCACTCGCGGCGTTCTCTTAGTCGGACCCCCTGGAACCGGTAAAACCCTGACCGCCCGTGCTTTGGCCGAAGAACTCGGTGTTAACTATATTGCCTTAGTCGGACCAGAGGTGATCAGCAAATATTATGGGGAAGCCGAGCAAAAACTGCGGGGAATTTTTGAGAAAGCCAGTAAGAATGCGCCTTGTATCGTTTTTATTGACGAAATTGATAGCATGGCACCCGACCGCAGTAAAGTTGAAGGGGAAGTAGAAAAAAGACTGGTAGCCCAATTGCTGGGTTTAATGGATGGCTTTGCCCAAAGCCAAGGGGTGATTGTTCTAGCGGCGACAAACCGTCCCGACCATCTTGACCCTGCCCTCCGTCGTCCCGGACGGTTTGACCGAGAAGTCCTCTTTCGGGTGCCTGACCGCAAGGGCCGTTTAGAAATCCTGCAAATTCTCACCCGTTCCATGCCCCTAGATGAATCAGTTTCCTTAGATCTGATTGCCGATAATGCGGTGGGATTTGTCGGGTCAGATTTAAAAGCCGTTTGCCAGAAAGCGGCCTATAGTGCTTTACGACGCCAGGTTCCTACGATTGACTCGCAAATTCCAGAAACAATGACGGTGGTTCAAGCCGACTTTTTGCAAGCCCTTAAAGAAGTTAAACCGGCGGTATTGCGGTCTGTGGAAGTGGAATCTCCCCATGTGGACTGGGACAATATTGGCGGACTTGAACAGATTAAACAAACCCTACAGGAGTCCGTGGAAGGGGCATTACTCCATCCTCAATTATATACGCAAACCAAAGCCCAAGCTCCCAAAGGTATTTTACTTTGGGGTCCCCCCGGAACGGGAAAAACCTTATTGGCCAAAGCGGTGGCATCTCAGGCGCGAGCTAATTTTATTAGTATTAATGGACCTGAGCTTTTGAGTAAATGGGTGGGTGCGAGCGAACAAGCGGTGCGTGAGTTGTTTGCCAAAGCTCGTCAGGCAGCCCCTTGTGTGGTTTTTATTGATGAAATTGATACTTTAGCACCGGCAAGAGGTCGTTATAGTGGAGATTCAGGAGTGAGTGACCGGGTTGTGGGACAAATCCTCACGGAGTTAGATGGGTTGCAAACGGCGGCAACGATTTTAGTGATTGGAGCCACTAATCGCCCAGATGCTTTAGATCCAGCCTTATTGCGAGCGGGACGGTTGGATTTACAGTTAAAAGTTGATTTACCGAATGCCTCTAGTCGTTTAGCAATTCTGGGGGTTCATAATGATGAACGTCCTTTAGAGGATGTGGATTTAGGCTATTGGGCCGAGGCAACCGAAGGCTGGAATGGCGCAGATTTAGCGTTATTATGTAACCAAGCGGCACTGATGGCAATTCGTCGTTATCGCCATCAGGGAATGACTGACCCGGCTGAGATTCGCATTACAACGGCTGATTTTAATCATGCTTACCAACTGTTGGTTGAACAGCGTGCCAATTGATTTTTTTTCCCCCTTGCTTTAGTAGGGGGGAGAATCTCAATTCAGGAAAACCATCCTAAAAAGTAAAATTTTCAAAAATGTCTGCAATCATGGGTCTAATACTAAATCCGGTTATTAAAAACTGATTATTTATTTCCCCTTTTGCATGAGTGCCTATCCTGATATGTAGTCTATACTCAACGGATTTAGTATAACTTTGTCTTGATAATTTACAAAACGATTGGAACCTGAAGAAGAAAAATTATTACGGGGTTTAACTGACAGTGTTTCTCAAAAAACTGATGTTTACTTTTCCTGTTGTCTTCTTGTTGCTAATTGGCCTAAAATTTCGGCGTGAACTTGGCGAGTAATTGGATAAAAATAGGCAAGAATTAAGCTAATGATCAGAAAAAATGCCGGTAAAGGAGCAATTGCTAGGCGAATTGCTATTAAAGCACTATCTGGCTGCAGGGGAATTGCTTCTCCTGGGATTCTCGGTTTAAAACCCGATGTTTCTAGAGCAATACCGACAAGAAATAACCCCAAAGCTAAACCAATTTTTTGCAAAAGTACCATGAAAGCATAAAAAATACCTTCTCGACGTTTTCCTGTTTCTAATTCGTCTAATTCAATCACATCGGGAACCATTGACCAAGGAATTAAATAGGCCACAGATACGCCAAATCCCGCCAAAACTGCCAAAGCATACATTAAAGTTATTTCTCCTGGTTGGAGCAAAAATAAACCAATTTGGGCAATAATCCAGAATGTCATCCCTAAAAAATAGACTATCTTTTTGTCTAATTTCTGACTAACTGCTTGCCAGAAAAATAACATCACTAAAGCTGTTCCCTGTACTGCCAAAGCGACTAAACCCGATTCTGCTTCCGATAGTCTCATGTAGCTGACGACGTAGTAAACCAAAATCGAGGCGGTTAATTGTACTCCTAACCAAGCACAAAGATAGATGCCAATAACGTATAAAAAGGGACGATTACCAAAAACTATTTTTAATTGTTCTTTCAGGGGAATAGTTTCGGTATTATTATCCGCTTCTCTCTGTTTAATTGCTGCGCTATCCTTGAGATGATTTTCAGTTTTGCCATAGTAAAGGGTTAACCCCGAAACTATCCCTTGTATTCCTAATAAAATTGTGGAAATAGCGATAAAGTCTCTGGGATTCACCCCAATTTTTCCTAGTCCATAGACCAAGGAAAGCGCACCGATAACTATAAAAGCAATTGCCAAAACTTTTTTCTGGGGAGAATTGAGAATCGCTTTTGCTCCTCGTTCTTGTAAAGCTAAAGCGCACCAAATAACTGCTATAATCGACATTAAAGCACAAACTACACCTAACAATAAAAAAGCTTGATGGAGATCGTTGGCATAGGAAGATGAGACGATAATATAGAGAATTAATGAGAGAATGCTGCCCCCGATGGAAAAGGCAAAACGAAAACTATTTAAGCGGGTTCTCTCATTATAATCATAAGTTAATTCAGGGGTGAGTGCCTGGTAAGGAAGATTGACTACTGTATAGGTTAAATTAAAGATAATGCCGATAAAAATATAATATAAAAATAGCCATAATTGGTTATTAGTCGGGATTAACCACAGTAAAAAATAGCTAATTCCGAAGGGAATCGACCCCAATAACATCCATGGTAAGCGACGACCCCAGATAGTACGGGTTCGATCGCTCCACATGCCAATAATCGGATCGTTAATAGCGTCGAAAATTCTCACCACCATCAGCACACTACCAGCTAATCCTGCCGATAATCCTGCCACATCAGTGAGGAAAAATAGCAGGTAAAATACCGAGATATTGGCAGTGATAGCCGGTCCCAAATCCCCCGCACCATAGGCGATTTTTGTGGTTAAATTGAGTCTTTCAGAAGTCAAATGAGCCATAAAAGCAATTACAGAGATTAAAATAAGCTTAACCGTTCTGGGAGCAGTTGAGGAACTTTAATTTTTTTTGTCTCTAGTAATTCCTGAAAATATCTAGCGTTAAAAGGGAAGATTCCCCGATGACACAAGGGACAAAGAAATAGCTTGATCTTTGGCATCCCGGAAAATTCTGACTATTTCCCCGTCCTTCACTTTTTATCTATCGCCTTGACCAGCATTATGAGCTAAACTGACTAATATCAGTTATTTTAGCTATCAGCATCGGAATTCCCCTTATTCTGGCAGTTAAGTAGGTGGGTGGAATTAAATATAAGATGAACGTAGGTTGGGTTGAAGCATGAAACCCAACTCCCGCATGGGTTACGCTACCGCTAACCCATCCTACAAATAATTGTGCCTCCCTA
>NZ_JASJFE010001011.1:0-2035 GCF_030067735.1 Microcystis sp. M53598_WE2
AACTAAGCAAAAAGAAATCGCCGCTTTAGTGGTTAAAATTCAAAACCTACAACAAGAAAGAGACGATTTCTCTCGACAAACTGCTCCCATTATTACTAATGAACCAGAAGCAATTATTAGTGAAACTCCTGTAGTAGAAGAGCCGGAAACCACCCCGGTGATTGCCGAGGAAACTCCGGTAGTAGCAGCAGAAAAAATCCTGGTTGCCGATACGAGTTTAGAAGTGCAACCCGCAGCGGAGATAGTCCAAACGAGTCAAGAATCCGCCGAAAATACCCTAAGGGGAAAAAGCGTAGTTATACTAGGAACCTTCAGCAAAATCAGTCGCGAGAAAGCGAAATCATTGATTATTAATGTCGGTGGTACTGTTACCAGTTCCCCCAGTGCGAACACTGATTATATTCTCCTCGGTAAAGCCCCCGGTGAGAAACTCAAAAAGGCTCAAAAATTAGGCATAAAAACCCTTTCAGAAGCCCAATTTCTGCAAATGGTAGAATCCTAAAACAGTTATCAGTTATCAGTTATCAGTTATCAGTTATCAGTTATCAGTTATCAGTTCACTGTTTACTGATTACTGTTCACTGAAAATACACCCCACTTCCCCACTTCCCCACTTCCCCACTTCCCCACTTCCCCACTTCCCCACTTCCCCACTTCCCCACACCCTGTTCCCTTGATTACCAAAATTATGAGTCAAAAAATTGCCTTTTTAGGATTAGGAGTGATGGGAGCGCCGATGACGGTTAATCTTGTCCGTCGAGGTTTTGCTGTCAATGCTTGGAATCGTACCCCAGAGGGGCCGGGGATAACCATTGCCGGGGCAGCTGGTGCGAACATTCGTTCTAGTATCGCCGCCGCCGTCAGGGATGCCGAGATTGTCTTTACCTGCGTCGGGGATGTGCCTGACGTGGAAGCGGTAATTTTAGGACCGGGGGGTGTCATGGAATCGGCAGCGGTGGGAACTCTGGTGGTGGATATGAGTACCATTGGCTCTCAAGCCGCTAGGATGATTGGTAAAAAGCTAGAGGAAAATAATCTCCGTTTTCTCGATGCTCCCGTCTCTGGGGGCGATATTGGGGCGAAAAACGGCACTTTAACTATTATGGTGGGAGGGAAAGAAGCGGATTTTCAGACTTGTCTGCCCTGTTTTCAAGCCATGGGCAAAACTATTCGCTGGTGTGGCGAAATCGGCAACGGACAAGCGGTAAAACTCTGTAATCAAGTCTTGGGGGCGGTTCACATGGTGGCGCTGTGTGAGGCTCTAAAAATGGCAAAAATTCAAGGATTAGACCCCAATTTAGTCATAGAAGTCTGTAAAACGGGGGCGGCGGGTTCTTGGGCTTTAGAAAATTTGGGACCAAAAATCCTCGCCCAAGATTTACAGCCAGCTTTTATGATTGAACATATTTTAAAAGATTTGCGATTAGTCAAAGAAACTGCCCAGACAGCCGGGGAAATTCTGCCCGGGACAGATTTAGCGGAAACTCTATTTAAAGTAGTAGCGGAATTGGACGAAGGCAAGGGAATTAAACAGGGAACCCAAGCGATGATTCGCGCCTACGATTAAGCATTTTGTTGGCGATAAATATCATCGGTACGGGCAGCCATGATGAAATCATTTTGATGTAATCCCCCCACGTCATGGGTCCACCAAGAAACGGTAACTTTACCCCATTCTGTCAATAAAGCGGGGTGATGGCCTTCTTTTTCCGCCGCTTCTCCCACGGCATTAGTAAAGGCGATTGCCCCTTGAAAATTGGCAAATTTATAGAGTTTTTGCAGACGGGGAATACCCTCGTATTCTAAGAGATTCCAATCGGGAATTTTAGCCTGTAAAGCGGTAATTTCCTCGGCAGTGATAGGAGAAGAACCCGATTGATAAGGTTGACATTTTTGTTGAGCAAGTTCGGTCATAGGGGTATCAATCCAGATTTTTTACCTTTATTATAGAGGAAAATCCCCCAGAGAAATTTTCTATTCTTCCTCTGACTCTGGAGAACTGACCCAAGGAGTAGAAGATTCGGCAGCTTTCGGG
>NZ_JASJFE010000658.1:0-5554 GCF_030067735.1 Microcystis sp. M53598_WE2
CAGCAGCCGGTGCGTTCTTCTTTAGGCAATTGAAGAGCTAGATTATATATAGAAAAATTTGAGCGCATCATCATATAATTTAACAGAGGTTGATCGACTGCCATAGGATAAACTATTTCTGCTTCTCCTGCTCGCAATTGTTCGATTAGCCAATTACGGCGTTCCCCGTCAAATAAACCTTTTTTTGAGCCATAAAAACCCGAACAGAAAATTTCTTGGTTAAGACGTTCTTGGGGAAAGATTTCTAATAATTTTGAGGAAGTAACTTCATAAACGTGGGTGATATCTTTGTGCTGAAAATCGTAGACCACACAATCATAATTATCTAACTGTGCAAAAACCCGATCTAAGGGACTCATCAATAGGGTATCACCATCCATGTAGATAAAGCGATCGAACGGCCCATCAAAGGCACAATAACGACGATGGGTACCAAAACGATGATAACCTTTGCTACCAGCCTTTAACCAGCGTTCTTTAGCGGTAGGATGGGGTTCCCAAGCAGATTTAGCGAAATTATCCCAGCGTTCGATAATTTCCTGATTATCAAATAACTGTACCTTAGGACGTTGAGCAATTTCCGCCTTGATACGTTCGGTGTTGTCATCGTAGGGATAGACACAAACAGGAAGAGCCTTTCCCGCATTTACCTCGATGCTGTTGAGTAGGGCGACTAATTGATCGTAAACGCGATCGTTGGCTAAGGTACAAATACCTTCCATAAGTAATCCCAAGTAGAAAAATCAAAACATCCTATCTTTCCCCTTATTTTAGGGAGGATCTTAACTTATGTAATAAATATTTACAATTACAGCGTTTCTCACACCAATGAAGTATGATCTAATTTGCTATCATCCCCAGACGACCAGCTAATGTTGCTCCTTGGCTGTTCCCCGTTTCCTAAAACCAGAGACTTCCTAACTCACCCTTAAGATAACTGATACTAAATCCGTTGAGTATAGGCTACATATCAGGACAGGCAAAAGGGGCAACAAATAATCAGTCTTTAATAACCTGAAAACTGATTATTCACTCCTAATTATTATTTTCCTAAACCGAGTTTTCTGGTTACTTTTTGCCAAAAGGTTGGGGTAGGTGGTTGATAGGGTTTGGGACTACCGGTAAATATAGGACGTTGACTAGGTTCGTAGAGATAACGATAGTGTAAGAAAATATCTCGATAGGGAAAATCGAGATTTTCACCGCTACAAAGTCGAGTGAACAGAGAGGAAGATAAACCAATGTAGTGAAGGTATGTCAAGCGTTTGCCCTGATCGTAAAGAATATTATCTAAAGCCTGAAAATGGGGAGAGGTGACACAGCAGCCGGTGCGTTCTTCTTTAGGCAATTGAAGAGCTAGATTATATATAGAAAAATTTGAGCGCATCATCATATAATTGACGATAGTTTGATCGGGAGCCATCGGATAGAGAATTTCCGCTTCCCCTGCTCGCAATTGTTCTATGAGCCAATCTCGCTGATTTTCATCGAATAAACCAGTTTTAGAAGCGTAGAAACCTGCACAAAAAATCTCTTTTTCGATACGATCACGGGAAAAAACCTCGAATAATTTTGGTTGAGAAACTTCGTAGACATGAGTGGGATCTTTATGCTGAAAGTCATAAACAACACAATCGTGCCTATCTAGGATAGCGAAGATTTTATCAATGGCATCGAGTAGCAAGGTGTCCCCATCCATGTAGATAAAACGCTCGAAGGGACTATCAAAAGCAATAAAACGGTGGTGCATTCCCATACGATAATATCGGTCAGTGCAACCCGATTTCAACCAACGTTCGCGGGCTTGCGGGTGGCTATCCCAAATCGACTTGGCGAAATTTTCCCAGCGTTCGATAATTTCCTGATTATCAAATAACTCTACATTAGGACGTTGAGCAATTTCCGCCTTGATACGTTCGGTGTTGTCATCGTAGGGATAGACACAAACAGGAAGAGCTTTTCCCCCATTGACCTCGATGCTGTTGAGTAGGGCGACTAATTGATCGTAAACGCGATCATTGGCTAAGGTACAGATACCGTCCATAAGTAATCCCAAGGAAAAAAATTAAAACTTATTATCTTTGCCGTTAGTTTAGCTTATTTTTGTCGATAAATTATAGTCTCAAGTTTCTCACAACAGAAAGACTACCCGCTCGGCTATACCCAAAACCGATCGATTTAGCGTTTGCGTTTGAGTAATTTAGAAATGCGTCGATTGTACCGCAACCAACGCCAGATTTTAATAACTAATTCCTCCACCCATAAAATAATCGCATCTAATCCCTCTAAAATCCGTTCTAAGGGGTGTTTAACGTAGCCGACGGGGGTTGATTCGGTTTCTAACCATTCCTCGTTAATTGGTTGAATTATTTCCTTGGCATAGCGGGGATCTAATTGGGTGGCGGGGGGGGATTCTCCTGGGGGGATTTTTTGTAAAGATTTATTTTGTTTTTCTTGACTAAAAGCTTTTTTTGTGCTATGAGGCTCGGCTGGTGTGCCTGGGGACTGGGGAAGGGGATAAGCGGGGTTAAGGCGGGTTTTTTCGGAGTCTTGGGGAGAAATCGCCAATATATCGGCGGATTCTAGCCAATTTTGCTCGCTGACGGCGGAAAATGTCAGGGATTGGCCAGAAGCAAAGAAGTGGTCGATCGCCGCTTGGATGAGTTTGCCGATCGTGAAGGGATCCGCTTGGGTTTGTTTTTCTAGCCAATCCTGGAGACGTTGCTTGAAGGTGATCAGCAGAGAATTAGGAAGACTTAAGGGATATTTTGCCGATAACGCGGGTGAATCAGCACTATATTCTAAATTATTCTTCTCTTTTGCCCAGAAATGCTCGATCGCAGCATAAATTAACCAATAAAGTCGCCAGAGATAGGAGGAATTTTTCTCGAGAGTCGGGGACTGGTTAACGAGATCGGAAGGTAGGTTAGAGGTGTGGCTAACACTGCTGGGGATTGCGGGGGAGATAGCGAGAAATTTAGCCTCGAAAATTGCTAATTTTTCGTCAATGACTTCTAAAATCGCTTGAGAATTTAAATTAGGCAGTGGTAAGGAGGGTGGTGTCGGGGTTTTGACGAGATGGGATTCCTGGAAGAGATTTATGGCGATCGCTATTTGTCCCTGTTGTTCCCAGCGTAGTAGGTTCCAAAACCAACGGATCGGGGGCAAGACAGGATTTTTATCGGTAAAATTCGGTAATAAAGG
Organism: Microcystis sp. M53598_WE2; assembly: GCF_030067735.1. Classification (NCBI taxonomy): domain Bacteria; kingdom Bacillati; phylum Cyanobacteriota; class Cyanophyceae; order Chroococcales; family Microcystaceae; genus Microcystis; species Microcystis sp. M53598_WE2. The sequence continues at coordinate 3,205 of NZ_JASJFE010000658.1, forward strand.
TGGATATTGAGGATTTAATCGCTTAATTTTCCGGTTTTCGAGGGCGTAGTTAGCCAGTGCCGTTCTAATTTGTTTTTCTATTTGTCTTTGGGTTTGATTATCGGTGATTTTAACAGTCTGGTGATCGTTAGTGACGAAAACTAAAGCTTGATCCTCTAGATCGGCTGCTATGCCAATAAATGGCGTTTCTTGGTCAGATAAGCTCTGTAGAAATTCTTTGATCGCATCCGTCCCATCTTTTCCGGGGGGTGATAATTGTTTCTGGAGACTGTTCCCTAATTGATTAGCCGTCATCCGCAGGGATTGTACCAGCAAATAGACGGGATAGAGGGCTATTTGCAGGGCAATAGCGATCGCATTTTGACCGCGACGGGAGACGCGGCCGAGGTTATCTTTCAGACGGATCAAGCGACGGTTGATCAGGTTGAACAGTCGGCTTTTATAGGGATCGGCAGCCATGGATTTTGGGCGATAACATCTTCATTTAGACTATCCTATTGTGCAAGGGCGGGATAAAAAAATTTTTTGCCAAAACCCTTGACTCCCAGAAAGATTATTGTTATATTTAAAAAGGTCTGAAATCCACGCCCCCATCGTCTAGTGGCCTAGGACACCTCCCTTTCACGGAGGCGACAGGGATTCGAATTCCCTTGGGGGTATGAAAAGAAGGTCAGAAGTGTCAAGCTTCTGACTTTTCGGTTTTTTTCTCCCGTTGATGGCTTTTCGGTAAGGTGACGGTGAAGATTGTTCCTCGATCGATCTGACTTTCGACGCTAATTTGTCCATGATGACTGAGGGTAATCGCTAAAGCGATCGCTAATCCTAATCCTGTTCCCCCGGAAGTGGCGGAATTTTGTCGTGCGGGATCGAGACGATAAAAGCGATCGAAAATATGGGACAAAGCAGCCTCGGGAATACCGATTCCGTTATCTTTGATGCGTACCAGTAACACCGATTGTCGATCGCGTTTACTTTTCTCCAATTCCACTGCCACATTTTTAGGCTCAGATTCGGGCAAAAAAGCGTGTTTTAGGGCATTAGAAATTAAATTTGTGAATAAACGGGCTAATTGATCCCAATCTCCCTGCATAGTAAACATTTCATCGCTGTAGGAAAAATCCTCTTGGTCCGGTTCCACAATCGACAAAGAGAGGGAAATTCCCTGCTTATCGGCGATTAAACGCTGTTCTTCCACCACTTCCATCAATAAAGCATCCAAAGGTACAGCTTGCTCGATCGGTTGGACGATGCCACTATCAGAACGGGCTAAAAAGAGCAGATCATTGACTAAATTGCCCAATCTTTCCGTTAAACGATCGATCACTTGCAAGCGTTGATGGCCAGTTTGGGGATAGGCGATCGCCATTTGCACGTTAGTTTGGATAGTGGCGATCGGATTGCGTAATTCATGGGAAGCATCGGCGGTAAATTGTTTTAAACTCTGATAGGACTCTTTTACGGGTTGAATGGCTAAACCGGACAAAAACCAACCAATCCAGGCGACACTGGCAATCATCAGGCAAATTCCGACGATTAAATCCCATAATAGCTGTCTAATCGGTTTTGTCACCTCAAACCAAGGATGACTTACCCGCAGATATCCCAAAACATAATGACCGATTTCCACCCTTTCGGTTACTTGTCGCAGCAGACGATTATCGGATAAGCGAATAGTTTCCCCTTGACGGTGGGGATGGAGGGGAATATCTAAGGATTCGGCCAGAGTTGACCAAAGTAGATTACCTTGGGGATCAAACCATTCCAAATCTATATGATCGTCCTCGACGGATTTACCCTGACTGGGAAAACTTGCGAGGGGATCGACGCGATAACGTCCTTGATCCGGGGGAATCGATTCGATCACGAGGGAACGATTTACCACCTCAATGATGTGTTTGAGGGTATCATCAATGCGATCCACTAGGGTATGGCGCACATAAAAATACATTCCCGTAGCGAGAAAAAGCAGTAGTATGGCAGTGACAACAGTGTACCATAAGGCTAAACGGCGGCGAGTGGCTTGGAACACCGATAATCTATGGATTGGCTAGAGATTTTTAGAGCAATGTATCCTATTTTACATTGATCGATTTAATAATCGAGAATAAATTATTTTTAGCTATAGGGAAAAACTGACGGTTGCCAAGAATAGCTAGACTTGAACGCTCATAGTCCTTAAAAATTGCCCCTAACAAAAGTATTTTTAGATACATTCTCCTCAATAATTGTTTGAATAGAACTACAAAAGCAGTCAAAGTGAATTATATTTAACCCTATGGTGACAGGGCTGACAGGAACGGCTAAAAATATTTTTGAGCTTATGTGAATTAATCACAACTATAAATGATGA
>NZ_JASJFE010000595.1:0-1639 GCF_030067735.1 Microcystis sp. M53598_WE2
AACTTGTATAAAATTGATTTAAGTTTTGTAAAAAGTAGTTGACAAAATCCGATCGAGATCAAGGATAACCCTATCCTTAAGGTGGACAAAATATGGTAAGGTGGACTGAGTAATAAAACTTATCACTAAACTACTATCAGTGACAAGTGCCAAATTCACCAGAGAAGGCTAAATATAACTATGTCCAAACGGTTTAAATTCGACTCCTCCGAGATGATTTATCTCACCGATAAACTGATGAATGTGGCCAGCAATCGTTACTCGATCGTCGTGCAAGTCGCTAGACGGGCCAAACGCGTCCGCTACGATACCGTAGAAAATATCGATGACCCGATGATTAAACCTGTCCAACGGGCCTTGATGGAAATGACCGACGAATTAACCGAACCGGAATTATTACGCGATTAATCCCCTAAAATTGCCTGGAACCCACCCTTACATTTCATCGGGGTGATACCCAGTGATCTTAGTCTTTCCGCTAGTCGTTGGGCTTTTTGTTCCGCTTCCTGTTTGGCTAAACCTTCTTGCTGGGCGATCAAACGTGCTTGAGCGGCGATCGCCGCAGCTGCCCTCGCCCTTTCCTCTGAGGTTAAATAACGATTTCCCGATACTGGGAAGAAGGCGATTTTTGTGTAGGAAAGGTTAACCATAGCAATTGTTTTGACTAGGGAAATTACCAAGTATTCGGTTGAAAGTCGGCATCATTAATAATGTCCACCGTATCCCCGGAGGGTTTAATCACAAATAGACCTTTTTTATAAGCGTATCGATCAATCCCCTCGTTGATTTCAATTCCCGCCACTGCACCGTAAGCTTGATAGTTTTGATAATGGGGAAAAGCGATTTTAAAGCGGGTCAATTTTTCGATAAATTCATCCACATCATCTTTAGATAATCTAGATTTACATTCCACCACCACGAGATCGGTATCATCTACCGCTAGAATATCAATTTCCATGGCGATGCCCTGACGCTTGACTCTAGCGCGGGGATAAACTTCTTTAATATCGATACCTTTTTCCTGAAAAAGCCGTAAAACCGCCGGTTCTACCAATTCTTCCACAAATCGACCCCAGCGAGTGGTGAGACTATCTACCGCTTTGCTGGTTCGTTCAACCGTCCGTTTCAGTTCTGCCATCGAGCGATCGCTTTCTAGTTTAGATTCCGCCAGGAGGTTCTCTATTTCGACTCTATGGCGATCATATTCCGCCTTAGATTCGGCAGCCCGGCGATCATATTCCTCGGCGGAAGCGCGGAATAGCTGGTAAATATCCTCAAGAGTTACCGGTTCACTCATAGACTTACCTCTAAAACACCCCTGATCATTTTAGCGATTCCCTCGAGAAGCTGGACGAGAGCCAGAGAGCAAAACGAAAAAAAATATTAAGAATTATGTAAAAGACTTGACAAATGTGCGGGGGTGGGTAATGTTTTTCTGGAATTTACTTGGTTCCAAAACTTGCATAATCCTTACAACGCTCAAAGAGCTTGATTTTAGTTGACATCCTCGCCGCCGTAAAACGGACGGCGATTCCCAAACCTCACGATTTAGGTTTCTGCTTCTTTCCCTTGCGGGGTTCCGCACCTGCCTTAACAGATTTACTCTGTTCTGGTCTTATGGTCGCTCTACAGACTGACA
>NZ_JASJFE010000494.1:0-1339 GCF_030067735.1 Microcystis sp. M53598_WE2
ACTCCATGCTAGAGGCAAAACATACCCTGTGTCGGTATGTATAAACCAAAATTAAATCAGTCGCCGAAGGGCATTCGGAGACTTTAAATGGACGGGTCGAAAGTGTCAGACTTAAGCAATTAAGCGTTTTTCGGTGAAGCGTCAACCCCATTGACGCGACCACCCTAAAAAGGTGGCGTGGTGAGGAATCACCGTCCGTTTACGGCGGTGAGGATGTCAATTTAGGAAAAAGCCTTCGTTAGTTTGAGCGACAAGTTTTTCAGCGATTAGGAGAAATCAATCCATGCGGATGTTCAAAATCACCGCTTGTGTTCCTAGCCAAAGCCGCATTCGGACACAACGGGAATTACAAAATACCTATTTTACCAAACTCGTTCCCTACGATAATTGGTTTCGTGAGCAACAACGCATCATGAAAATGGGCGGCAAAATTGTCAAAGTGCAGCTAGCTACCGGCAAACCGGGGACTAATACAGGTTTACTGTAATTGGCTGCCACTGGAACTTAAAAAAAGAGGTCTTTCCAGACCTCTTTTTGCTTTAGGGATTTTTTTCAAACTGCAAAGCGGCAGAGTTGAGACAATAGCGTTTTCCCGTCGGGGGTGGACCATCATTAAAAACGTGACCAAGATGAGCATCACAGGCGGCACAAACAATCTCTGTCCGCACCATGAAAAAACTAACATCTCGCTCGTACTTAATATTAGCCTCGTTAGCAGCAGTCCAGAAACTCGGCCAACCAGTACCCGAATCATACTTGCTGTCAGAAGTAAATAACTCCGTACCACAGCAGACACATTTGTAAATACCTTTTTCTTTATTATCGTGATATTTACCTGTAAAAGCCCGTTCTGTTCCCTTTTTGCGAGTAACTTGGAACTGTTCGGGAGTTAGCTGGGCCTGCCATTCCGCCTCGGTTTTACGAACTTTTTCTACCATAGTCATGACAACCGCCATTATGATTAAATTTCCCTTTTTAGTCTAACCTGAGTTCGAGATCTAGGGTTTTTCATAACCTCAGCTTATCAATGGTATAAGTAACAATAGTTTCAACCCCCTTTACAAACCGTTACAAACTCTCTAAGATAGAGACATCATCAATCGTACCTCGATAACTTAATAGGAATCATAAACCAATGACCACCACTCTACAACAGCGCGAGAGCGCTTCCCTGTGGGAGCAGTTCTGCCAGTGGATCACCAGCACCAACAACCGCTTATACATCGGCTGGTTCGGTGTGATCATGATCCCCACCCTGCTCACCGCCACCACCTGCTTCATCATCGCCTTTATCGCCGCTCCTCCCGTAGATATCGACGGTATCCGCGAGCCTGTAGCT
>NZ_JASJFE010000783.1:0-5879 GCF_030067735.1 Microcystis sp. M53598_WE2
AACCCTTGGGACCGACTTCAGCCCCAGGTTGCGATGAGCCGACATCGAGGTGCCAAACCTCCCCGTCGATGTGAACTCTTGGGGGAGATCAGCCTGTTATCCCTAGAGTAACTTTTATCCGTTGAGCGACGGCCCTTCCACGCGGTGCCGTCGGATCACTAAAGCCGACTTTCGTCCCTGTTCGACTTGTGGGTCTCACAGTCAAGCTCCCTTCTGCTTTTGCCCTCTATCGTCCCATTTCCAACGGGACCGAGGGAACCTTTGCGCGCCTCCGTTACCTTTTAGGAGGCGACCGCCCCAGTCAAACTGCCCACCTGAAACTGTCTCCCGCCCCGATTAGGGGTCAGGGTTAGAATTCTAGCCTCGCCAGAGTGGTATCTCACCGTTAGCTCCACCCTCCCCACGAGGAGAGTTTCAAAGCTTCCCACCTATCCTGCGCAAGCGAAGCCCGAAGCCAATTCCAGGCTACAGTAAAGCTTCATAGGGTCTTTCTGTCCAGGTGCAGGTAGTCCGTATCTTCACAGACAATCCTATTTCGCCGAGTCTCTCTCCGAGACAGTGCCCAGATCGTTACGCCTTTCGTGCGGGTCGGAACTTACCCGACAAGGAATTTCGCTACCTTAGGACCGTTATAGTTACGGCCGCCGTTCACCGGGGCTTCGGTCGTCAGCTTTAGATTACTCCTGACCAACTTCCTTAACCTTCCGGCACTGGGCAGGCGTCAGCCTCCATACTGCGTCTTACGACTTGGCGGAGACCTGTGTTTTTGGTAAACAGTCGCCTGGGCCTATTCACTGCGACCCTCTTGCGAGGGTACCCCTTCTCCCGAAGTTACGGGGTCATTTTGCCGAGTTCCTTAGAGAGAGTTATCTCGCGCCCCTTAGTATTCTCTACTTCCCCACCTGTGTCGGTTTCGGGTACAGGCAATTAATGATTAACGTGGTTCGGGCTTTTCTAGGAAGCTTGATCAGCGCCACTTCCCTCCCGTGGGAGGTGGGACTCGCGTCTTAGCTCCAGGTGTTTTCACCACCTCTCATCGCCTCGACTGCTTGCACTGGTAACCAACATCCAGCTGACGTTGACCTTCTCCGTTCTCCGGCACAATCATTAATCGGTACGGGAATGTTAACCCGTTGTCCATCGACTACGCTTTTCAGCCTCGCCTTAGGTCCTGACTGACCCTCCGCGGACGAGCCTTGCGGAGGAAACCTTGGGGTTTCGGGGTGTGGGATTCTCACCCACATTTTCGCTACTTAAGCCGACATTCTCACTTCTATAGAGTCCACAGCTGCTTGCCGCTACTGCTTCACCCCCTATAGAACGCTCCCCTACCACTACAATGTAGTCCACAGCTTCGGTAGATAACTTAGCCCCGTTCATTTTCGGCGCAGGAGCGCTTGACCAGTGAGCTATTACGCACTCTTTTAAGGATTGCTGCTTCTAGGCAAACCTCCTGGTTGTCCATGCACTCCCACCTCCTTTCTCACTTAGTTATCATTTGGGGACCTTAGCTGGTGGTCTGGGCTGTTTCCCTCTTGACGATGAAGCTTATCCCCCACCGTCTCACTGGTAGTTTTTTTAGCCGTATTCAGAGTTTGCCTCGCCTTGGTACCGGTCTCCCAGCCCGCGGCGAAACAGTGCTTTACCCCGACTAAACTTCCACTACCGCTGCGCCTCAACACATTTCGGGGAGAACCAGCTAGCTCCGAGTTCGATTGGCATTTCACCCCTAACCACAGCTCATCCGCTAATTTTTCAACATTAGTCGGTTCGGACCTCCACTTGGTTTTACCCAAGCTTCATCCTGGCCATGGTTAGATCACCCGGGTTCGGGTCTACAAATTATGACGCTTCGCCCTATTCAGACTCGCTTTCGCTGGGGCTGTGGGGTCTTCCCCCTTCACCTGCCATAACCTGTAAGTCGCCGGCTCATTCTTCAACAGGCACACGGTCAGACGTTCAATCGTCCTCCCATTGCTTGTAGGCTAACGGTTTCATGTTCTATTTCACTCCCCTTCCGGGGTTCTTTTCACCTTTCCCTCGCGGTACTGTTTCTCTATGGGTCACACGGGAATATTTAGCCTTACCTCGTGGTCGAGGCAGATTCACACGGGATTTCACGTGCCCCATGCTACTCGGGATGCAGTTAAGCTGGTGCCTTTTTCGACTACAGGACTTTCACCTTCTCTGGTGCGGTTTTCAGCCGCTTCGTCTAAATTTCCCAGTCTTTTGTCACTGTCCCACGACCCCAAGTTCCGCAGAACTTGGTTTAGGCTGTTCCCTTTTCGCTCGCCGCTACTGGGGGAATCGCTGTTGCTTTCTTTTCCTCTGGCTACTAAGATGTTTCAGTTCACCAGGTTTGCTCGCTCCACCCTATGGATTCAGGTGGTCGTGTTTAGGGTTGCCCCATTCGGATATCTTCGGATCAATGCTTGCTTCCCGCTCCCCGAAGCGTTTCGTCGGTAACTACGTCCTTCTTCGCTTCCGTGTGCCTAGGTATCCACCGTTAGCCCTTATTAGCTTGACCTTGCGGTCTTCTTTTTTGGCTTTTTCACCTAGCTCTATGCAGTTTTCAAGGTTCCTCTGGACTCTGTACTCAGAGCCAGCATTCTCTCTTATATATGTATATAAGATAAGGTGCTGATTCCTCGCTTCTCTTGTTTTTGCCACCTGTGCAGGTGGGCCATCCTGGACTCGAACCAGGGACCTCACCCTTATCAGGGGTGCGCTCTAACCACCTGAGCTAATAGCCCTTGTTCCTGATTCAGGTCTTTTATGAACCCAGAACCTAGTTTGAAAGCCTCATACCTCGTTCCGACCTTTTGGGATTGATTCTTGGTAGGGACTACTTTTTTTTCGTCTTATACCTGAATTAGGTCTCCCTTTAAGGAGGTGATCCAGCCACACCTTCCGGTACGGCTACCTTGTTACGACTTCACCCCAGTCACTAGCCCTGCCTTAGGCATCCCCCTCCTTGCGGTTGAGGTAATGACTTCGGGCGTGACCAGCTTCCATGGTGTGACGGGCGGTGTGTACAAGGCCCGGGAACGAATTCACCGCCGTATGCTGACCGGCGATTACTAGCGATTCCTCCTTCATGCAGGCGAGTTGCAGCCTGCAATCTGAACTGAGGCCGGGTTTGCTGGGATTCGCTGGCTCTCGCGAGTTCGCTGCCCTTTGTCCCGACCATTGTAGTACGTGTGTCGCCCAAGACGTAAGGGGCATGCTGACTTGACGTCATCCCCACCTTCCTCCGGTTTGTCACCGGCAGTCTCCTTAGAGTCCCCAACTTAATGCTGGCAACTAAGAACGAGGGTTGCGCTCGTTGCGGGACTTAACCCAACATCTCACGACACGAGCTGACGACAGCCATGCACCACCTGTGTTCGCGCTCCCGAAGGCACCCCCAGCTTTCACCAGGGTTCGCGACATGTCAAGTCTTGGTAAGGTTCTTCGCGTTGCATCGAATTAAACCACATACTCCACCGCTTGTGCGGGCCCCCGTCAATTCCTTTGAGTTTCACACTTGCGTGCGTACTCCCCAGGCGGGATACTTAACGCGTTAGCTTCGGCACGGCTCGGGTCGATACAAGCCACGCCTAGTATCCATCGTTTACGGCTAGGACTACAGGGGTATCTAATCCCTTTCGCTCCCCTAGCTTTCGTCCCTGAGTGTCAGATACAGCCCAGTAGCACGCTTTCGCCACCGATGTTCTTCCCAATCTCTACGCATTTCACCGCTACACTGGGAATTCCTGCTACCCCTACTGCTCTCTAGTCTGCCAGTTTCCACCGCCTTTAGGTCGTTAAGCAACCTGATTTGACAGCAGACTTGGCTGACCACCTGCGGACGCTTTACGCCCAATAATTCCGGATAACGCTTGCCTCCCCCGTATTACCGCGGCTGCTGGCACGGAGTTAGCCGAGGCTGATTCCTCAAGTACCGTCAGAACTTCTTCCTTGAGAAAAGAGGTTTACAATCCAAAGACCTTCCTCCCTCACGCGGCGTTGCTCCGTCAGGCTTTCGCCCATTGCGGAAAATTCCCCACTGCTGCCTCCCGTAGGAGTCTGGGCCGTGTCTCAGTCCCAGTGTGGCTGCTCATCCTCTCAGACCAGCTACTGATCGTCGCCTTGGTAGGCCTTTACCCCACCAACTAGCTAATCAGACGCAAGCTCTTCTTCAGGCCAATTAGGTTTCACCTCGCGGCACATCGGGTATTAGCAGTCGTTTCCAACTGTTGTCCCCGTCCTGAAGTTAGATTCTTACGCGTTACTCACCCGTCCGCCACTGGAATCCGAAGATTCCCGTTCGACTTGCATGTGTTAGGCACGCCGCCAGCGTTCATCCTGAGCCAGGATCAAACTCTCCATGATGAATCGTTTGATTCTTTTGACTTTTTTTTCGTCTCCCCCTTGCGGGTTTGACTTCTTTGTTATAGAATTGCTTCTAAACGAGGCTGTTTTGCTTGGCTTTCAAACTATTGTTTTGTCTAGGTTCCAGCGTCGTTTGTTTCGCTTCGCTTTCGCTTCGCTTCAACCGCGCATTTACCAATGTATCTAACTTCCCCAGGTTTGTCAACCCCTTTTGGCAAAATTTTTTGATCTTTTTTCTATCCCTTGCTACATCAGCCTTTCGGACTTTAGTGTTTTTTGCTAGTCCCTTGGTTAGAACTGGCGGTGCGGATAACTTAGTTTATTTGTACTAAATATTTTCCTCAATTTAATTTTTTATTCAATCCCTCTCGATCGCTGGGTCGATTTTGGGGTATGGTTGCTTGAGAATCTATTTTCTGATCGGAAAGCCCTCATGTCTCGCCGCTCCGCTTTACAATCCTATTTACTGGTGCGTTTACTCCTAGCTCCCTTGATGTTATGGACGATCGTGACGGTGGTTTTTCTACTGATGCGTGTTGCCCCCGGTGATCCCACGGATGCGATTTTAGGCAACCGCGCTCCTGAAAGTGCCAAAAATGCCCTAAGAGAACAATTAGGACTGAATAAACCCCTATTTTTCCAGTACCTAGACTATATTTTCCACCTAATGCGCCTCAATTTAGGAGACTCTTTAACCAGTAAGGGGGTGACGGTATGGGAGATTATCGCTAAACATTTTCCAGCGACGGTGGAACTAACTTTTTATGGAATGCTAATTGCGGTGATAGTGGGAGTCGGATTGGGAATTATCACCGCTTCTCGTCCGAATACTCCCTTAGACGCGGGGGGACGTTTATTTGGGTTGATAACCTATTCCTTGCCGATTTTTTGGGTGGGAATGCTCTTACAGCTAATTTTTGCGGTACAGTTGCGCTGGTTTCCCTTGGGGACTCGTTTTCCCTTGAGTGAAACTCCACCGCAGGCAATTACGGGTTTATACACCTTTGATAGTCTGATGACTCTACAACTAGATAAGTTGCCCACAGCTTTGTATTATCTAGTCTTACCTAGTTTTACTCTCGGCATTCTTTTGAGTGGGATTTTTGAACGGATGGTGCGAGTTAATCTGAAACAAACTTTGCAAGCGGACTATGTAGATGCGGCAAAAGCAAGAGGAATACCAGAAAAAACGATTATGATCGCCCATGCGCTGAAAAATGCCCTAATTCCCGTAATTACTGTCTTAGGATTAACTTTTGCGGCTCTTTTAGGTGGTGCAGTCTTGACGGAAGTTACTTTTTCTTGGCCGGGTTTGGGAAATCAGTTATATCGCGCGATTTCTCTGCGGGATTACCCAACAGTGCAGGGATTAATGGCTTTTTTTGCGACAATAGTGGTTTTTGCCAGTATTTTAATCGATCTCATCAATGCTTACATTGATCCTCGCATCCGTTATTAATCAGGGAGAGAGAATTATGAATTATGAAGTGGGGGAGAAGAGAAAG
>NZ_JASJFE010000737.1:0-3635 GCF_030067735.1 Microcystis sp. M53598_WE2
GCCAGACAGACAAACAGACAGGCAGGAAGACAGACAGACACTGACAGACACTGACAGACAGACACTGACAGGCAGACACAGACAGACAGACAGACAAACAGACAGACATTGGCTATGATAAGACAGTGATGAGTCAGCTAAAAATGTGGCTGAAAAAAAGGCGGAAAAGGCTGCCAATTTTTATAATCGATCGATACCTTTTCCACTCCATCCGTCGCCACACAAATAAAGGCAACTGGCTCGGTTAAAACTTTTATTTGCATATCCTCCACAGCATTACTAGAAGTAACAAAAGTGGTTTCATTGATGTATTCCCCCTTGTCAGGCTGAAACAATAACTGATAATTTCCTCCCAGAGGTTTGAACACAATAAAACCATCTCCTATCTGCATCGCTGCTAACCGTTTTGAAGTAACCAAAACAACCAGTAAAGTTGTCGCCAGATCATTAATATCTAACTGTTCTTTTTCGGCTTCTTCTTGGAGAATTTGCTGAACATAAGCCAACAGTTGCCGGAATATTTCCTCTAATTCGGCTTCAGTTCCAGTGGCAGCTAATGCTGTTTTTTTGAGCTTATCCTCTAAAAATTGCAGCGCTGCTTTAACTGTTATTTTCGCACCCAAATCCGAATGTTTGGCACTACCGGCCCCATCGGCCACGGCTCCAATCAAAACATCCTGACCCAATACTTGATAAGCACCGTAATCTTGACAGGGTAATCCCGCTTGGATATGAAAACTACCGACCACCGACTGACATAATGTTCTCCACATAATTAACTGTCTTCTAGGTGGTAATTTGTCCCCAATTCACTGGTGGTAAAGTGATCGCCGCTCCAATTTTACCACCAGAAACTCGTTTCATTGAGTTACTTAACCACTGAAATAAATCCCGAAAATCTAAACCATTGAGTAACACGGGGGGATTATTAGAAATCTGTTTAAGCTTCTCCATATCGGCCCCCTGAACACCTACAGAAAAAAATAAAACCCGATTTTCTGCTTCTGCTTGTTTTACCCGTTGCGCTGCCAGATTCCATTGATCCGTAGGCGCACCATCAGTAATTAAAAATATCCAGGGGCGATAATATTGGATACCATTATTTCTATAAATCGCTTTACGATCTTCGACTAAATCTAAGGCCAATTCAATCGCTTTTCCCATAGGGGTTAAGTCTCCTGCGGTTAAAGTAGGTGGCGTAAATTGGTCAATTCCGACAAAATCTTGCACGGTTTTAACCCCTCCCCTACCAAAGGTAACAATGGCGGTTTCTACGCTCAACGTCGCTTGGATATCCCGCATCACGTCCTCCTGAAAGGTTTTGATGCCATCATTGAGAGCCTTAATCGGTTCCCCTTGCATTGAACCGGAGGTATCTAGTAGTAGTACCACAGGACAGCGAGTTTCCTGATTTTCGACAAATTCAGCCACACCAATCGGCATTTTTTGCAAGCCTCCTAATTTTTTGAACTGGGGGAACTATGGGAGTGTTAGGAATTGAGATTATCTACTTTTTGTCCTATTATATTATCTCTGCCAGTCCCATCAGAGGCTCTCTTATTCTTTGTGTGATAAGTTTAATTGATATAAGAGCGATCAATCTTTGTGTTCTCTGTGTCTGGAGTGGTTCGTTCCACTCACCCACCAGCGTTACCGTATCTTAGAATACATTTTAACCACAGAACCCATCAGAAAAGATATCTTTCCCTTAAGCTGAACGCGGGATTTGATTTTTGACTATTAGTCGCAGGGTTTGTTGCAATTCCTCGCGACTGTGAATTTCCTCCAGACGATGAACGGGAACACCTTGATCGAAGAGAATTAAAGTAGGCAGACTACGCAGACGAAAACTATTAGCTAATTTAAAATTATTATCGGCATTGACACCGACTAATTGAATCGCATCTTGACACTCATTTTGCCAAGAAAAGAGGGTGGGTTGGATTAAACGACATAAACCACACCAAGGCGCCCAAAAATACACGAGAACCGGACGAGAAGACTCTAAAACTAGCTTAGGGAAGCTCTTTTCGTTGACAGATAGCATCATGTCTAAACGTATTTTATGAAAACTTAATTTTGATATAAAAACCATCTTACACCAATCGGGATCAACAGGAAAGGGGTTGGGAGCAAAATCACCAATAAATTTTACTTGTTGCTTGCATTAGCCAAGGATGCGCCCACCAGAGGAGTAAAATAAACCCTGTTACTCCTAGATAGGCAGGACGAAGGAATTCTTGCCACTTTAGGCTTTGCCGACCATCGATAATCGCTAAAAAGGGAATCACCGAGGTGCGTTCTTTGACCTTTAAAAATGCCTCTCCGTAACGGTCTTCTAACCGGCGATCGCCATGCCAGACGGCAAAAAGATGATGGGCAATTAAACCTAGGGAAGTTAATAGGGTAAAGCTTGTCCCTAACCAGAGGGTGTGAGCAATACACCAGATCACCTGTCCTACCATCTGGGGATGACGGGTAACGCGCAGGATGCCGGTTTCGTAGAGATGAACCTGCGGTTTTTGGATAGCGGCGATCTCCAGCAGGTTAAAAGTGGCAGGATAGAGAAAGAAAAAAGAAATGGCCGAAAGTATCCAAACTAGGGTTTTTACTCCGGTTACTCCCTGTACTTGCCAGAGAAGCAAACCATCATAACGATGATTGAAGAAATAAACTACTAAAATTACCGCTAGAGGGATACTCACAAGGGCAAATAATACCCGATACAGTCGCGCACCGATGATAGCTTCTCCCCCCATTCGTAAACTGGCTAATCCGCTATGGGCGACGGCAAAACCCAGTAATAAACCTAACATGACCCAATGACTAGCGAATGCCACTTTTACCCTCTTGATTGACTAAATTTTTCTCCGAACTCTATTTTAAAGATTGATGGTTAATTTTTCGCCCCCTTTTTTTGTATTGCCAGTATCGAGGATTCGGGGCAAAATAAAACTATGCTTCCCCAAAGCGACCCCCAAGAATATAACTGGGGAACTATCTAATTTTGCCACTTTTTAGGTAATATGTCTTATCCCCAAAAGCGATTTGTGATGGTCTGTCAGCATTCTTCCTGTTTGGTGCAGGGTGCGTCGGAGCTTCTTTTAGCTTGGCAAACGGCAGCTCTCCCAGAAGATGTCATCGTTATGACCAGTGGTTGTCAAGGACAGTGTAGCACTAGCCCCACGGTGAGAATTATTCCCGAGGAAACTTGGTACTGTCGTGTTAAACCAGAGGATGTCAATCAGATTGTCGAAGAACATTTAAAAAACGGTCAACCGGTTGAGCGTTTACTCCATCCACGCATTCACGCTCAATGGCAGTAAACTTGATCATCAATTTTTAAGTGATGCTTCACTTGACGACTTAGGGCCACAGAAAACCCCCAGCGAGTGCCTAAGCGGTAGAATAAGTACCTAAGCAAAATTAATTACACATATCTAACCCCCCCCCCTTGCCTCTTGCATGAGTGCATGAGTGCCTTTCTTCACTAGGAAATTTATTTTGCACGACTACTTAAGTGGGTGGGTGGAATTAAATATAAGATGAACGTAGGTTGGGTTGAAGCATGAAACCCAACGCCTGCATGGGTTACGCTACCGCTAACCCATCCTACAAATAATTTTGCCTCCCTA
>NZ_JASJFE010000003.1:0-1769 GCF_030067735.1 Microcystis sp. M53598_WE2
CCTTGAAGATTTCCTCAAATTGCCATATTTGGAGGATTCTCCAGCATGGGAATACTTGCATGGAGTCGCAATTCAGAAACCCATGCCTAAGACTCGACACTCTATCCTGCAAAAACGTCTTTTAGCTGAGGTTGACAGCCATACTGTTGATTATACAGCTTTACCTGAGTTGCGATGTACCTTCGGCGGGCGTTCGATCGTTCCTGATGTGGCAGTAATTGCATGGAATCGAATTAACCTGAATCAAGCAGGTGAACCGGAGGACGACTTTACCGAAGCACCTGATTTGACTATCGAAATTCTTTCACCAGATCAAAAGGTAAACCGTGTAATTGACAACATTCTACATTGTTTAAAACATGGCAGTAAATTAGGATGGATGCTTGATCCAGATGATTATTCTGTTTTAATGTTTACTCCCCAACAAGAGCCGGAAGTTTGCAGAGGGGATCACCAGCTTAAGGTAATTGCAGGGGTTCAGTTGACACTGACTCCACAACAAATCTTTGCATGGCTAAAAGTTGGTCAAGCTAGACAAAGTAAGTAGAAGTCTGGGGAGAAGCACGAGGACTAACTTGGTCGTTAGACGAAATTCAATAATAAACGGATTTAGTATAAAATGTCAAAAATTAAAAGTCCCTTGCGCTATCCGGGGGGTAAATCCCGGGCAATTAAGCAAATTCTGCCGCAAATTTCTGTCAATATTAGGGAATATCGAGAACCTTTTTTTGGTGGTGGTTCTGTGTTTTTTGCTGTTAAGCAACTCTTTGGACAACAAATAAAAACCTATTGGATTAATGACTTAAATTATGATTTATATTGTTTCTGGCAATGCGCTCAAGAAAATATTGAGTTATTGGTAGCAAAAATAACAGAAATTAAACAGAAATATGATAGCGGACGAGAATTATTTCAAGATTTGACAAGGGAAGATTTAAAGTTAACCAACTTTGAGAAAGCGGTGCGTTTTTTTATCTTAAATCGGATTACTTTTTCGGGAACAGTGGATTCGGGGGGGTATTCCCAAGCGGCTTTTAACAGTAGATTTACTGATTCATCGATAGCCAGATTAACTCAAATTGCGCCGTTATTAGCATCGGTCAAAATTACTAACCAAGACTACGAAGAATTATTATTTGCTGAGGGAAAAGAAGTTTTTATCTTTCTCGATCCCCCCTACTATAGTGCCACAAAATCCCGTTTGTACGGTGTAAGAGGTAATTTACATACCAGCTTCGATCATCAACGTTTTGCCGATAATATGCGTCAATGTCAGGCTAAATGGTTAATTACCTACGATGATTGTCCAGAGATACGAAAACTCTTTGATTTTGCCCATATTATCGAGTGGAATCTTCAGTATGGCATGAATAATTATAAACAAGGAGCGGCGGCATCTGGTAGAGAATTAATGATCAAAAATTATTAGTGCGATGCCGAAGGCACTGGGTAGCAGTAAGCTAATCTTATATGTTGGGTTGACGACTGTACTTCATCCTATTAATTTAACCATTGGTGCAAATCTTCTAAATCCGAAAAATCCAATAAAGCAAGAGCTAAATTATCCAATTGATTAGGATTTAACTGTTTAATTTTTTGTTCTACCTTTAAAGGAATAGAACCTAGTTTTAAGTTTAGCTGACGCAAAATTAGGCTTTTTTTAGCCGATAATTCTCCTTCCTCTCTGCCTTCCTCTCTGCCTTCCTCTCTGCCTTCCTCTCTGCCTTCCTCTAAAGCTTCTTGATAAACCTTAGTTTCTCTTAAATCAC
>NZ_JASJFE010000588.1:0-2156 GCF_030067735.1 Microcystis sp. M53598_WE2
CTAGTGCTTACTTTAACCGAGCGAATGCCTATAATAACTTAAAAGAATCTCAAAAAGCGATCGCAGACTTTGACCAAGCCCTTCGCCTTAATCCTAATAATGCTATTGCTTACTTTAACCGAGCGACTGCCTATAATAACTTAAAAGAATACCAAAAAGCGATCGCCGACTTTGACCAGGCCCTTCGCCTCAATCCTAACTTGGCTGATGCTTATTTTAACCGAGGACTTGCCTATGGACAATTAGGGAAATACCAAAAAGCACTCGCCGACTATACCCAAGTCATTCGCCTCAATCCTAACTATGCTGATGCTTACTTTAACAGGGGACTTGCTTATAATCGGTTAAAAGAATCTCAAAAAGCGATCGCCGACTATACCCAAGCCCTTAGCCTCGATCCTAACTTGGTTGATGCTTACTTTAATCGAGGCATCGTCCATAATAGGTTAGGAGAATCCCAACAGGCGATCGCCGACTATACCGAAGCCATTCGCCTCAATCCTAAATTGGCTGATGCTTACAATAAACGAGGGGATACTTACTATTGGTTAAAAAAGTATCAAAAAGCACTCACAGATTATGAACAAGCGATACGCCTTAACCCTAATTTGAAGCAAGTTATTGGTAGCCGATTACCGTCAAGATTACCCCTCCCTAAAAATGGTTACGGAGTGTACAAATTCAATCGGGGAGCAACCAGCAGTACACTCAAAATTATTCCGTCACAGGGAACAGAAAATCTGGTGATAAAATTAGAGAATACAAGCACCAAGAAGGAGATCTGCTGGTTCTTAATAGTAAAGGGTAACTCCCATAAAATGCCCATTCCACCAGGGAGTTATATAATCAAGTTAGCTATGGGGGAAAGGTGGTACGGAGATAAATATCTGTTTGGCACTCAGGGTTCTTACAGCAAAATTGACCAAGAGATCACCATTCCAGAGTATACAAATTACACCATCTTTCTTGAGCCGAATCTGTTAGGTACACTCACACAACAAAAGATCGAGGCGAACGAGTTTTGACAATTTTGTCTCCGTACAATTTTTACCATATATCAATTTATTATTTAGAGGTTTGATTATCTATGACTTCAAAAGCAGAAGATTTCGTTCAACAAGGGATACAAAAAGCTCAAAAAAACGATTTACAGGGGGCGAGTACGGATTTATTCAAGGCGGTGGATATATTCCAGCAACAAGGAAGACTACAAGAGGCTCAACAAGTATTAGAAATAATTAAACAATTTTTTTCAACTCCATGGTCACAAATTATCCTCTACCTAGCTAGTTCTGAAGATGAAGATTGGGGCAAGCTTCACAGCCCCCGATCACAATATCTAGACAACCCAAGTGCAGATCGTCAACGTCGTATTATTAGTACAGAAGAACAACTTGGCGCTCTCGATTCATCAGATCGACAAATTGGTCGTCAAAGTCTTGATGATGACCATCCAAAAGATGTAGAATATCTACATAATTTAGCCATATTATATAAGTCAAGAGGACAGTATAGGGAAGCTTTACCCCTCTTTCAACAAGTTCTAGAAATTTATAGTGAAAGTCTCGGAACTAACCATATTCAATACGCTGCTGCCCTCAATAATTTAGCTAATTTATATGGGTTAATGGGACGGTATAAAGATGCTTTATCTTTTTATCAAAGAACGCTAGAGATTTTCAGTGAACATCTTGGAACTGAGCATCCTGACTATGCTAATTCTTTAAATAATTTGGCTATATTATATGAGTCAATGGGACAGTATGAGCAAGCTTTACCTCTTCATCAACAAGCTCTGGAAATTAGTGGTAAAATTCTAGGTACTGAACACCATGACTATGCTGGTTCTCTGAATAACTTAGCCGGATTATATAAGTCAATGGGACAGTATGAGCAAGCTTTACCTCTCCATCAACAAGCTCTCAAAATTATTGGTAAAAGTTTAGGTACTGACCACCCTGACTATGCTACTTGTCTGAATAACTTATCCGTATTACATAAGTCAATGGGACAGTATGAGCAAGCTTTACCTCTCTCTCTACAAGCTCTCGAAATTCGTGGTAAAAGTTTAGGTACTGACCACCCCGACTATGCTGATTCTCTGAATAATTTAGCCGTATTATATCAGTCAATGGGACAGTATGAGCAAGCTTTAC
>NZ_JASJFE010000100.1:0-4299 GCF_030067735.1 Microcystis sp. M53598_WE2
CCAAGAAAAACTTTTTGCCGCAAACCCTATTTAATACTGCTCACTTAAAACTCAAAACTTAAAACTGATAACTGATCACTGATAACTGATCACTGATAACTGATATTTATTTTCTCATTCTGCCCTTAACTTGATACCAAAGCCTTCTTAAACGTAGATCGAGAGAAAAACCCCGACGGGTGGGAATAACAATCGTGCCACCGATGCGATCATGGAAAGCGCGGTTCAATTGCTCATCACCGATCGCCATACCACAATCGGCGAAAAGGGGCGAAGATAATAAAATCAAGCTTAAAGGATTGCCAAAAAAAGTATTTAACCCTACCATCATTAAAGCTGCCCCGCCACCAGCGATCGCCTCTCGTTTGCTTAACTCCAAAATTCCGGGTAAACGCTGAAGTTGTAGATCGATGATCTTCATATCCAGGGCCCAACGTCCTAAACTCTGACCCTGATTCTGCGCTACCAATAACACCCGCAAACACCACCAAATCAGGAGAAAAAGGAAAAATTGTAGTACAGGCGAACTGTTAGCAAAGGAGCTTAAAAACCAGATCGAGGCAAAGTCGATCAGGAAAGCATAGGCACGACGATCTAAGGGAATTTTCGGAAATTTTTGCGGTAGATTATCTTCAGGTGGGATCGGGTAAACCATAAAAGATCTCTTGTAAAAATCAAAAATTGTTGTTAGGGTTAGGAGTCAGTAGCCAGTAGTCAGTAGTCAGGAGAATTAAGAATGAATGATAATCAGTTAAATGGTCTATTTACAGACTTTATCCCATTTAATCCTTATTTTTGCCGTTTTTGAACCCTGAAAAATTAATTATGCAAGAGATTTAAAGTAAATTCTCGGAAAAATCCTGCGGTTTATCTTCTACTCTAATCGGGAAATTGGCAATTCTAGGATAGTTGTCCCTTGTCTTTTTTCTCCCCCTGTCTCGGAGTCTTCTGTCTGGGAGTCTGCTTACCTAACCGAAGATTTTTGATTTTTGCAGGAGATATAATTATTAATCGACTCGGAGATCTAAGCTACCATTGAGCAAAGGTAGCCCAGAATACAGGGATAATCATGGAGCAAGATTCATTAACAACGGAGGTTATTCTAACCCATCCGCGGCAAAGTTTGGGAGAGATCCAATTGGATTGGATGCCACAACCGGGTAATTATTTGGCCTTAAAAGGACAAACCTACGCAGTTTTGGAACGTCACCACCAGTATCAATACAAGATTGGTGGCTATTGTTTACGCAAAATTTCCCTTTATGTACAAACTGCTCCCACTCCTAACGAAAAAAGTTTGATTGAAGGACGTTGGGTGATGGGGGATGCTAGTTGTCGTTTTAACGCCAGATCTGAACTGTTGCGCTGTGCGATTAACCCCCCAGGTCCCTGTCAAGATTGTCGTTTTTACGAAGCTATTAACCCTTAAAAGAGCCTTTTTCGGCAATAATCTGGCTATTTTCCCCAGCTAAGCTAAGACGCATTTAAACCGCTTACTCTTAGATTAGCCGAACCGCCCCCAATCCCTTTACTGTTGCCTTTTGCCTCTTGCCTCTTGCCTCGTCTCAACAAGCAATTTAAATTAAGAACAGCTTAATCGCTATATTGATCAATCGCCCATGAATCATCCTTATTCTTGGATCGAGGATAGCTTAAAAACCCTCCATCGGGCCAATTGGTATCGAAGGGTTAAAACCATTCAAGGCCGGGGCGGAGCCGTTATAGAATTAGAGGGTCGATCGCTGATTAATTTTGCCAGTAATGATTATCTGGGATTAGCAGCCGATGAAAGAATGATCGCGGCAGCCATAGCAGCAACACAACGCTATGGAACTGGAAGCACCGGCTCGCGTCTATTAAGTGGACACCGAGATATTCATCGAGACTTAGAATTAGCGATCGCATCCTTTAAAAATAGCGAAGACGCGATCGTTTTTAGTTCGGGATATTTAGCCAATTTGGGGACAATTACCTGTTTAGTGGGGCAGAAAGACCTGATTTTAGGCGATCAATACAATCACTCTAGCCTCAAAAATGGAGCCAAGTTAAGCGGTGCCACGGTGAAAGAATACCGGCACAATAGTCTCGAAGATTTAGAAAATCAGCTATTAGCCCACCGTCATCACTATCGTCATTGTTTACTGCTCACTGATACAGTGTTTAGTATGGATGGGGATATCTGTCCCCTGGCGGGAATTCTCGCTCTAGCCGAGATTTATAATTGCATGGTTTTGGTGGATGAGGCCCACGCTACCGGGGTTATGGGGGAAAATGGCACAGGTTGCGTGGAATATTGTGGTTGTCAGGGACGGGAATTAATTCAGATGGGAACCCTGAGTAAAGCTTTGGGCAGTTTAGGGGGATATGTGACCGGAAACGCCAAAATTATCGATTTTATCCGCAATCGCGCCGCCACCTGGATTTATACTACCGGTTTATCCCCCGCCGACACCGCCGCTGCTAGAATGGCTTTAGAGATTATTCGTCTGGAACCGGAACGTCGCCAACGCTTACACCAAAATATTAATTTTGTCAAGAGTAAATTAAATAATCTTAATATATTGCCTTCAGAAGCGGCGATTTTATGTTTACCGGTAGCCAATCCGGGTCAAGCCCTAGAATTATCGCAAAAACTGCTAGAAAAAGGGATTTTTGCCCCCGCCATTCGTCCTCCTACCGTTCCCACCAGTCGTCTGCGGTTTACTGCCATGGCCACCCATAGCCTCGCCCATCTAGAGGTTCTTGTCCAGTCTATTGGCGAATCTTTCCCCACATAGGGAAAAAGTTTTTCGTGGGTTGTAGGGAAGTGGGGTGTGGGGAAGTGGGGTTTGGGGAAGTGGGGAACGGTAAAGTGCAGCGGCGGCAGACAACCTTAGCATCACCACTGGGAGCTCCCGACCGTCCGCTCCAGCGCCTTGTTATGCTGCGGCGGGTTTAGGGACTCTTGAAAGGATTGACAATTTTCAGCCCATCAATGTCTGAATACCCAAAGTCTTCTGTATAGAGAGTTTCGACGTTTGCTTCCAAACAAGCAGCAACCACCATCGAATCCCAATGAGACAAACTAAAACGCCTGATCAAGTCCTCAGCACGATTAATCACAGCCCAAGTTGGCAAAGCTGTGTACCAAACCTGTTGCAAATCTCGAATGTACTGATAGGCTTGCGCTCTGTCATACCCAAATGGCTCAAGTTTGCGGCTTGCCGCTAAATATTCGCAGGCAACCTGCCAAATTAAAACCCCCTCTGTCAGATTAGCTACTAGAGAAGCTGCGATTGCCTGCTTACCGGGATCACGCGAATCATTGACGTAAATTAAAACATTTGTGTCAACGGCGTTCATGCAACATATCTCTCGTAAACTGGGGAGCATTAGAGGGAATGGGGTTTTGTTGCATTCGCTCAACAAGCAGCCTTAAAAAATTCTGCCTAGCCGCAATATCGGTAATCTTTGGGGGAATAATTTGAGGTGATTTTACAAAAAGCTCCACCTCAGTGCCTTCAGGTAAATCGTAAGCTGTTTGAAGGATGAACGTACCACTATGATAAATTGCTTTCAAGGCTTGGGGCATGGGGAAATCTCTATCACAAGAATTAGGGGTGATTTAGTTAGCTGCTTACAGTCTAGCCTACACCAAGCAAATCCCGTGACGAACAATAGTCTGATAGTTTCATGTCCATATATTGCCATGCCTGACTATATCTAACTATATTTCTATTGAAACTTTACAATACATCGCTATCAATGGGGAGTATAACTTGAGCCTTGGCTTTTGTAGCAGGTAAACCCCGCCGCACTACCGCCTTAGCAAACATTTCTGGCGTAATCTCTGGACAATCTGATAAATCAATATCTTCATCGCTCATCGCATCCAATCGTTGCCAATCAGTTTGAGAGTTGCTCGAAGTAGGTTCGTTGTTCATATTTCGTCGCTTTTCTTGCAGAAATAATCCGGGTGCAATCCTCACGTTCTGTATGGACAACGGCAATCACTCGCCCTTGCAACAAACCGAATGTGACAAAACGCTGCTCTCCATAACCGTAACGATCGTCCTCAACCGTTACAATATCCCCATCAAATACGGCTGGAACATCGGTAAAATCTATTCCGTGCTTACGAAGATTAGCAAGACGTTTTGCTTCATCCCATTTATATTCCTTGACATCCTCACCGCCGTAAACGGACGGTGATTCCCAAACCTCACGATTTAGGTTTCTGCTTCTTTCCCTTGCGGGGTTCCGCACCTGCCTTAACAGATTTACTCTGTTCTGGTCTTATGGTCGCTCTACAGACTGACA
>NZ_JASJFE010000142.1:0-1316 GCF_030067735.1 Microcystis sp. M53598_WE2
CGCTGCTTTCAGTGGCGTTCGCGATCAAATCTCTTGAAGCAATTTGACGAAATTGGCGCAAAAATTTAGCTGACAACTAAAAGCCATTTTTGGATTTAGTATAACTCGTCCTTTTAGCAAAAGTGATCGCACCAAAGGGTTTAAGTAGCGATCGCATACGCTGCTTTCAGTGGCGTTCGCAATCAAATCTCTTGAAGCAATTTGACGAAATTGGCGCAAAAATTTAGCTGACAACTAAAAGCCATCTTTAAGCTTGCACTATCTTAGTTCGATGGGACGGTTGAAGATAATAAGGCCTTCAAATATCTTTGATTAGCGTTGGGTTTCCTTCCTCAACCCAACCTACCATATCAGCGATCGCACCAAAGGGTTTAAGTGTGGAATTGTGATAATTGTCATCGTCAATGCTAATAAAAATATGGTATAGTTCTTAAATGAGTATAAGTTTAAAATAATGAAAATAAATGAAAATAAAAGTTTCTCAAAAAAAGGGATCATCAAACGAAGTTAACCCTCAGTTAAAGCATATTGCCTATTCGATGGACGCACTGATTCCAGGCTTTTATATTTGGTTGGGTTCTTTTTGTTGGCGATTGGGGGGTAGTGATGCAGAAGAAAGTTATCCAGGAACAATACATAGTTTTGCGGGTATCAGCTTAGTTTTACCCGGTTATCAAATTTTTACAACCTATAAAGGGAGTTATGACCCTCGATAAGCATCAAATTGATGGTCTTTCTCCCATTTCATCTAAAACAATGCCAGCAGAAGTTTTTGAACAATTGATGTTCAATGCTGGTTATGCCGTTGTTGGGTCTGCTCCAGCCAAGGGAAATAGAATTAAAGTCTGGTGGAATCATTCTAGTTTTCGTCGTGTTGAAGCAATTTATAGTGCCGATAGAAGTCTGGTTATTACGGCTTATCATCCATGAATCATGAGCTTTCTGTTACGAAAATATATTTATTGTTTACCCACAACGGGCCCAACCTACAAGATTAGCAATCGCACTGTAGGTTAAGGGGTTATTATCGGCATCGGTGGCGGTAATTGTGCCTACAGGAGTATTGATGGTGCAAGTTAATGTTGTCTGGCTCAGTGTCTGAACTATAATGGAGACTGACTAGAGTCGCCAGTTTTCTCCCTCAAAAAGTATATGGCAAGAAGAACTAATCATCTCTTGACATCCTCACCGCCGTAAACGGACGGTGATTCCCAAACCTCACGATTTAGGTTTCTGCTTCTTTCCCTTGCGGGGTTCCGCACCTGCCTTAACAGATTTACTCTGTTCTGGTCTTATGGTCGCTCTACAGACTGACA
>NZ_JASJFE010000087.1:0-2318 GCF_030067735.1 Microcystis sp. M53598_WE2
CTAGGAAATCTTTGGCTGGCATAAGTAGGATTTTTCTCAAGTTACTATTTCTATTTTAGGTGGTTTAAGTGCGTTTTAGCTTATTTTTTTGAGCAACGCACGATTGAGCAATACATTGGCGACTATTTGCGGAATTTGCCAGGTGCAACCCTGGAAGCAGAGGAACTCCAACTCGAAAGCGAAGCCATGCTGAAAGCGATCGAGGCACAGCATGGAATCCTCACAGAAAGGGCGCGAGGCATTTTTTCATTTTCTTATCTGGCATTTCAAGAATACTTCACGGCTCGAAAAATAGTTGCCAGCCATAATTTGCAGGCATTAGAACAAGCACTGGGAGGGTTGGTGAGTCACATCACCGATTCCCACTGGCGCGAAGTCTTCTTGTTAACGGCTGCCATGTTGCGAAGTGCAGATGCGCTGGTGCAGTTGATGAAGCAACAAATTGATGCCTTAGTCGCGCAAGACTCCTATCTGCAAGAGTTTTTGAGTTGGGCCAGCCAAAAATCCCAGCAGCTCCCAGACGAACCCAAAGTGGCGACCGCACGCGCATTTTACCTTGCCCTTGCCCAAAGCCCGCATACGGCAGATCGCTTTGCCTTAGCCAGCACGCTCGATCAGGGGATGTTTTTAGATGCGGCGTTGGAGAACTTGCTGGTAGAGTTTGCCATCGACCACAGTCAGGATTTTGCATACGTCAATGCTTGTAGCGAGGCACTCAACAACATTCTGGTGATGGTTCTGGATGCTGGATTTTATAAGTCTTTGCAACAATTGAGAGACCAACTGCCACCTCCGAGTCAAAACCTGGAACGGCTTCAGCACTGGTGGCAGAAAAACTATTCTGCCTGGGTGGAACAGTTGCGGGGTGCGATCGCCAATTATCGCAATATTCATCATCCCTGGCAGTTTACGACTGAGCAACAGCAGCTGCTCCAACGCTACTATGAGGCCAATCAACTCCTGATCGATTGTTTGAATAGTAACTGCGAAATAACAGCCGCAATCCGGCAAGAAATTGAAGCCACGTTGCTGTTACCTCAAAAGGACTTGGAAGATCGGGAATGGCAAGGAGATTAAATTGATAGACCACTCATTTGGATTTTACGGGTTCGCTTTCTTTGGGATCATCCTGGCGCGATACTTTCTCGTGGCTGGGGGAACCTATTTGTTCTTCTATTCGCCCTTGAGTCAGTCCTTTGTCAATCACAACCTGCGGCATTGGTCTCCCTCTTGGCGATCGATTCAACAAGATATCACGCTCTCGGTTCTTTCGGCGGGGGTGTTTGCGCTGGCGGCGGCTTTCATCATGACAGGATACAGTTGGGGCATTACCCGCTTATACAGCCACCCTCAACAGTATGGGCTGTGTTATTTAGGGGTTAGTTATGGCGCTGTGTTGGTTCTCCAGGATGCCTATTTCTATTTCACCCATCGCTTGTTTCACCACCCGTCACTCTTTCGGTGGTTACACCAGGGACATCATCGCTCGCGCTATCCTACCCCGTGGACTTCGTTTGCCTTTGACCCACTAGAGGCGATCGTTCAGTCTCTCTTCCTGGTCGGCATTGTCTTTGTCCTTCCCCTGCATTTCATCACGTTAATTGCGGCACTCACCACGATGACGATCTGGGCAGTGTTAAATCATCTTGGGATCGATCGCTTGCCCTCCTCATTTCCCCATCATTGGTTGGGTCGGTGGTTTATTGGTCCTGCCCATCATTCCATTCATCATCGCAAGTACACCGTACATTACGGTCTATATTTCACGTTCTGGGACAAACTCCTCGGAACTCAAGACCCCGATTATGAGCAGAAGTTTGATGAGCGTCTGACGGGTAAAGTCGATGGAATTTAACTCGTGCATCGCCCGTTACATTTTGTCTCGTATTCAAGCAATTCATACAGACTCAATCAATTCATACAGTAAATCAAGCAACCATCTATCAGGGTAATAGCAGAAGCAGAATTGTTGACTCGACTCAGGTAAGCAGTTCTCAAATTCTAGGTTCTTCGTTACTTGGTATGGTTCGATAGGGGGGTATAAATCGACTAAATCCTTATCTGGCAAAAGACTCAATTGATTAGCTCGTTCTAGATAGAAAACAATTGGCAAAAATCGAAGCAATGTCTTTCTATGTAAGGGTTTTATCCTTTATAACCCCCCTCCATTGCATAACACAAACCGAAGAACCAAATTCTACAAATTCAATAAGGAGACTTCTTGACATCCTCACCGCCGTAAACGGACGGTGATTCCCAAACCTCACGATTTAGGTTTCTGCTTCTTTCCCTTGCGGGGTTCCGCACCTGCCTTAACA
>NZ_JASJFE010000398.1:0-1476 GCF_030067735.1 Microcystis sp. M53598_WE2
ATTTCAATCCAGAGGGAAGCATCCCCGGGTAAGGGTAAAAATCCTTGGGCGACTGTACCGATGTAAGCGGCGTGTTGAAGCTGTAAATTGTCAAGATAAACGTAACTGCGAAGTTCTACACCCAAGCTAATTTCTCCCTCTCTGGTCTATCTTAAAAGTTATGGGGACAGTGATAGGTTCTGCCGCCCTATCGATCGCCTTGAGGCTACAGTTAGACCTAAAATGTCTTTAAGTCCCGTTTCTGTCCTCTGGCAAATCCCCATTCCAGCCCCGGAGCGACGATTAATCAATCCTTAATTAGGGCTTAGGCATTACCATCTTTCACTATAGTATAGAATTAGTGGCCTTTAAATTTGCCTGATAGAAAGGGTAAAAAACTATAATTATGGGGACAAACTCAGGGAAAAACCAGCATGACGATTCTTTTAGGGGGAGATATCGGGGGAACTAAAACAATCCTGCGTTTAGTGGATTGCCAAAACTCATCGGATAGTCCCCAACCCCGGCTAATTACTCTCGATCAAGAAATTTATCCTAGTAAACAATACCCCGATCTGGTGCCGATCGTCCAGCAGTTTTTAGCCCGACAAACCACTATTCCCCCAGTGGAAAAAGCTTGTTTCGGTATTGCCGGTCCAGTGGTTAACAATAGTTCCGAATTGACTAATTTAAGTTGGTCTCTAACTGGCGACCGCCTAAGCCACGAGCTGCAGATTGAGCGGGTAAAATTAATTAATGATTTTGCGGCGATCGGTTATGGGGTGTTAGGATTAGCCCCAGAGGAGCTGCACAATCTACAGTCGGCCCCGGCAGTACCGGAGGCCCCGATTGCGGTTATCGGTGCGGGGACGGGGTTAGGAGAGGGTTTTTTGATTCCTGTCTCGAAGGGTAAATATCGGGTGTTTGGTAGTGAGGGTTCCCACGCCGATTTTGCCCCTCGATCGAGTTTAGAATATCAACTATTAAATTATCTCTTGGATCTCTATAATATCGAGCGCATTTCGGTGGAGCGAGTGGTTTCTGGTCCTGGAATCACTTCTATCTATCGATTTCTCCACGATAGTAACTATAGTCAGTCATCACCAGCCATGGCGGAAATTTACCGCACTTGGTTAGAAGAAATGGGTAAACCGCAAAAAACCGTCGATTTAGCGGCTAAAATTGCCAGTTTTGCCCAAGATAACTCGGATTATCTCTGTTATCAAACCATGAAAATCTTTGTCGAGGCCTACGGTGCGGAAGCGGGCAATTTAGCCCTCAAGTTGCTTCCCTACGGAGGATTATACATCGCGGGAGGGATTGCGGCCAAAAATCTTTCCCTAATGACCGAGGGTAGCTTTATGAAGGCTTTTCGGGCTAAAGGTCGGATGAGGGAGCTATTAAGCAATATTCCCGTCCATATCGTCCTTAATGCCCAAGTGGGACTAATGGGGGCAGTTTCCTGCGCTAGTCAGCTATGAGGGAGGGTTGACTGGA
>NZ_JASJFE010000921.1:0-3703 GCF_030067735.1 Microcystis sp. M53598_WE2
ATTAAATTTTTTTGATTGTAACATTTTTGGCTCGCTGTTCTAAATATTCGGCGATGCCAATAGCGATCGCTTTTTTGCCGATAAATTTCCTCAATGCCGCTTTTGTGACCAAATAAGCCACCTGTTCCCCTTGATCGCCCTTTTCCTCACCCCGATTAGCAATGACGGCCTGATAGCCCTTTTCTAGGCGTTTACGGGCGATTTCCAGCAACTCCTCCTGACTGACTCCCTCCTGATACTTGAAAGTCACCATCTCTAAATCGGGAAATTTTTCTCTCACCTTGTCAATCACTTTTTCCGTCGGCACAAAATTAAGATTTAACGGCCCACCACTGGGAATTTTACCCAAAAAAGGGCTTTCTAAGCGATAATCTGCCACTGCTGCCGAGAAAATCCCAAATTTATAATCTTTACTCTCTAATTCTCCCATCACCTTCCCTAGATACTCGTCATAAGTTTCAATAATTTCGTGGGGTAAATAAGCGGGGGGTGTATAGCTGCCGCGTCCGTGGATTAATTGCACCTTTGCCCCGCGCAGGTACAATTCTTCTGCAATAGCGACTCCTAATTGTCCGGTAAAACGATTGGTTAAACGACGAATATTATCGATAATAACGGGTGTGGGTCCACCAGTGACTAAAATCGGCCTATTTTTCAGGACAGAATTACTGAGAATCCCACAGGCTGCTACGGTGATCTCTTTTTCCCCGGGGAGATTGTGCTTACCGTAATCATCCCGGGGTGACATAATCTGGACTCCCCAGCGATCGAGAGTTTGCAAAGATTCGGTCAGAATAGCATTATGTAAACTGCCGTGCATGGTGGGGACAAGCAGAATTTTAGTTTTTCCCTTTTCCTGTCGTCCCAAGGCCGAGGCCAAGCATGAAGTGATCACTCCGTCAGCGATTCCGTAACGAAACTTATTAATCGTGTTATAGGTAGCGGGGGCGACTAAATAAAGATCAAAGGGAGATTGATCGCTTAAATGTTCTGCTTTTGCCGTTAATTGGCTAATTACGGGATTAACCGTACTCCATTCCAAAGCTTCCTTAGTGACGTATCTTAAAGCTTCTTCCGAGACAAAAGCCACGACTGTAGCCCCGAATTTCCGCAAAGATCGGGCAATTAGCGGCGCTTTCATGGCCGCAATCCCTCCTGTCACCAGTAAAGCAATACGTTTACCCCAGAGATGATGACTTTCTAAGGGTACTTCGCGATCGCTTAATGGCGAATCCGTCGGAGAAGAGAAATTCCAAGTCATAAATTTGGGGGTGGGGGTTTTGTCAGTGATCAGTAAACAGTAAACAGTGAACTGAAAACTCAAATCTGATCACTGATAACTGATAACTGATCACTGATTCGGTTATCCCTATTCGGGGTTTGTCTATCCCTGAGGGAGAAACTGGTTATCCTAGTAAATAAAGGGTTGCTTCGGTGTTCTTATGATTGACAAAATTTTAACTAAAGTTCGATCGCTTGCCAAGCCGCTATTAGTTCTAGGATTAGTGACAACGCTGATTTTAGGCAATGTTTCCAGTGCTTTAGCGGCATCGGGGGGTAGAATGGGGGGCGGTAGTTTTCGCGCCCCTAGTCGCAGTATTAGCCCTTCTAGAGGTGGTGGTTACAGTTCCCCCGGTTACGGTGGAGGTATTGGTTTTCCCTTCCTCTTACCCTTCTTTTGGGGTGGTGGTGGCGGTGGCTTAATTTCTCTGTTAATCTTTTTTGCTATTGCCAATTTCCTCGTTAATGCTTTCCGTAATGGTGGAGGCAGTGATGAGAATGGTATGACGATAGAATCCGGTTATGAAACCGTCTCCGTGGCTAAAGTACAGGTGGGTTTGTTGGCTAATGCCCGTTATCTGCAACAAGAATTAAATCAAATCGCCCTAACTGTGGATACTAGCACCTCCGAGGGACGCGTCGAAGTCTTACAAGAATCGGCCCTCGCCCTGTTACGTCATCCGGAATACTGGGTTTATGGTAACGTCGATTGCCAACAAACCAGCCTCAGCAGTGCAGAAGCGAAGTTTAATCAGTGGTCTCTCAACGAACGCGGTAAACTAACGGCGGAAACCTTAACTAATTACAATAATCAACTGCGTCAAGGTTCTCAAGAAAATATTTTACCCGAATCGGCTGGGGAATTAGCTAAAACCGCACCGGAAGGCTATATTTTGGTGACTATTTTAGCCGGCATTGTCGGTAAATTTTCTCTAGCCAAAATTAATGATTCCCAAGACTTGAAACAAGCCCTGCAACAAATTGGTAGTATGGGAGGCGATCGACTTTTAGCGGTAGAAGTGATTTGGACTCCTCAAAGCGAGGGTGATATTCTCAGTCAAGACGACATTCTCGCCAATTATCCCGATCTGAAATTGGTGTAATTTGTCGGGGTATAATACCAGATATTGGCCAAAATCTCCCTTTTATGGGGAGATTTTTTGATTATTAAGCAATTGCTCCCGTGATGGGATTTTTAGGTGTGTCACGATGCCCTAACACACCCTAACCATTAACAATATAATTCCTGAATCCACTGCCATTCTTGGGCTAATCCTTCGGCTAAAGAGACTTGGGGATTATAACCTAGAATAGTACGGGCTTTGGTGACATCGGCGGCGGTGTGACGGGCATCTCCCCGGGCGAGTCCTTGATGCGATCGCTCGATAGGTTTACCGATGACTTTTGCCATGGTATCCAAGACATCCAACAATACCACGCGACTACCACCACCAATATTAAACACCTCCCCCACCGCTTCCGGCACTAGGGCAGCGGCTAAATTAGCGGCTACAGCATCGCTAATAAAGGTAAAATCACGGGTTTGTTTGCCATCTCCGTAGATGCCGATCGGTTTACCTGCGATCGCTGCTTGAAAAAACTTATGGAAAGCCATATCGGGACGTTGCCGCGGTCCATAAACGGTGAAATAACGCAAGGCAGTGACGGGAACGTTAAAATTCTGGTGATATAGCCAACAGAGTCTTTCTGCCGCTAATTTGGTGATGCCGTAGGGTGAAACTGGTTGGGGACAAAGGGTTTCGGGAGTCGGCATCGTTTCCGCATTGCCATACACCGAGGAAGTGGAAGCAAAAACCATCCGTTGTAAAGAAGGGGTTTCCTTAGCGGCCTCAAGAATAATTTGAGTGGCATTTATATTCCTTTCGGTATATTGACGAAATCCATCACCCCAGCTTGCTCTGACTCCTGCTTGGGCTGCCTGATGGAATAATACTTCTACTCCTTGCAACAGTTGTCGCCAGTCAAGGGCTTGTATATCCGCTTCAATTAACTGAAATTCGGGATATTTTGCTAGAATATGGGCATTTTTGCGCTTTAAACTGGGGTCGTAATAATCGTTAAATTGATCGATACCGATCACCTGATCTCCTTGTTCTAAAAGCTTTTGTGCCAAGTTAGAACCGATAAAACCCGCGACACCAGTAACAATATGAGTAGCCATTTAATCCTAGTCGTTGATATTTTGTATCGATTGTAAGCTAAGACGCATTTAAACTGCTTATTCTTAGATTAGCAGAATCTCCCCCGGTGGTGATTCGGTAGTAGTGATGGCGGCTTAATCCTTTGCTTTGCTGTGCATTGTAGTCATGGATAAAATACCAAAGGGTTCCCCAACGTGATTCTCTATTTTTTTAGAGAAAGATAGACTGTCTCTCACCAGCCGAGAAATCCTTTGTCGAAA
>NZ_JASJFE010000981.1:0-3689 GCF_030067735.1 Microcystis sp. M53598_WE2
CAAACCCTAAGTAGGTAGGTATTAAAAACTTTCAGATCCCCCCGCCTATCGGCACCCCCCTTATTAAGGGGGGCAGGGGGGATCGAACCTAAAATCCATTTTTGATTTAATTATAACCAGCTACTTAACTAGGGTTTATAACTGGGAAAATCGATATAACCTTCCTTGTCAAAAGAATACCAATCTTTCATCTCAGCATCGGGATTAAGGGGCCAATTATTGGCGAATCTTTCCACCAAATCGGGATTACTGATATAGGGGCGACCGAAAGCAATTAAATCAGCGTCTCCTAACTGAATAGCGGCTTCAGCAGTTTCTTTTGTATAACCACAATTGCCGATTAATGCACTATTAAAAACAGCCCGAAACTCGGATAAAAGCATCGGTTGACCCTTTTCATGAAAACCAAAAGCCAAGCCATCTAGCAGATGCAAATAAGCTAAATTGTACTCATTTAATCTTTGGGCAATATAGAGAAAAGTTTCTCGAAAATCCTCGGAACCCATGTCATTATAAACGCCATTGGGAGACAGACGCACCCCCACCCGATGACTGGGAAAAACAGTTAAAATTGCCTCGACTACTTCCTGTAAAAAACGATAGCGATTTGCCAAACTGCCTCCGTACTTATCCTGACGCTGATTAGTGGCCGATTGTAGAAAAGTATCGATTAAATAACCATTAGCCCCGTGAATTTCTATGCCATCAAACCCCGCTAATTTTGCCCTCTGAGCGGCTTGGCGGTAATCGGCGACAATTGTGGGGATTTCCTCGGTTTCTAAGGCTCTAGGGGTCTCGTAGGGCTGTTTGCCGATGGGTGTATGCAACTCCCCCTTAATCTTAATTGCGGAAGGGGCAACGGGTAAAGCCCCATTTTCCTGAAAACTAGAATGAGAAGCGCGACCACAGTGCCACAATTGACAAAAAAGTGGTGTTCCTTTTCTTTGGGCGATTTTTGTCACCATTTGCCATGCTTGCGCTTGTTCATCGGTGTAGATACCGGGGGTATTTTGCCAACCGTTAGCTTGGGGAGAAATTACCGTCGCTTCCGTAATCATTAATCCCGCGCTGGCCCTTTGCCGGTAATACTCGGCCATTATCTCATTAGCAAGACGTTTTTCTCCGGCTCGCGCTCGCGTCATGGGAGCAAGCACAAGACGATTTTCTAAGTTTAAATCTCCCAATTTAAATTGACTTAAAAGAGCCAGGGAAGTAGTGAAGGAAGTCATCGAATTTGCCGATAGAGAGTTTAGGTTAATTTTACCGCAATTAGTTAAAACCAGACAATCACACCCGAGGATGATTGACTGGCTATCTGCGAGATTGTTCCTCTCCTAAGTGAGGAGAATTAATCGGGTCAATTAGCTGACTATAATTGATCTTGTTCATAAATATGACTATAATTACCAGTTATTTAATTTATTCATCTTCCAAAATTAAAGAGACATAAACTATATTTTATGGTAGTTGAGTCATGATGGGTCGGGATAAAATAGTGTAATTACGCTTATGTTTACCTGACCAGAAATAGTCATTGTCCAGATGTCTAGTAACTGGTGTTTTTCCGATAAAACAGACTTCCTAGGGACTGAAACGAAACCCTTACTATTCGGTGCTTGCGAATTTTAAGAGAGTTTTTCAGAATCAGCATTTTTTAGGGAACCTACCCAAAAATACCCAAAAGAGGCAGACAGCCCCTACAGTGCGTTGATAAAAATGGGAAAACACGAGTTTTTAGCAAGCATCGTGCATTGAATTGTACTAATCTCGAAAAAATTGCTGTTTTTTCACGATTTATTTAGAACTAATTTATTAGTAAAAAAAGATGTTAAAACAGTCTTGATCGACTTGGGCTTTGTGGCTAGTATGTAAAGCATATAGCTTCTTCATTGGAGACACCTGAATGAAAGCCCTATTACTATGGCCGCTGATGCCCAACTCCTTTTGGTCCTATCAAGAGACTTTAAATCTAGCCGGCTTGAGAGCAACCAATCCGCCCCTGGGTTTAATTACGGTGGCGGCCCTATTGCCATCGGATTGGGAAATCCGGTTTGTTGATCGCAATGTCCGATTGGAAACGGCTTCGGATTGGGAGTGGTGCGATTTGGTAATCATCTCCGCCATGATCATTCAGAAAAAAGACTTTCAAGAATTGATTGCCAAAGGGTTGCAGTTGGGTAAAAAAGTGGCTGTGGGCGGGCCTTACCCCACCTCCTATCCAGAAGTTGCCCAAAAAGCTGGGGCAGATTACCTGATTCTGGATGAAGGCGAACTGACAATCCCGCTGTTCCTGGCAGCCCTGGAGCGGGGTGAACCGAGTGGTGTCTTTAGAGCCAGCGAGAAACCCGATGTAACCATGACACCGATCGCCCGCTATGATCTACTAGATCTGGATGCCTATCTGGCGATTACCGTGCAGTTTTCTCGCGGTTGCCCCTTTCAATGCGAATTTTGTGACATCATCAACCTCTATGGCCGCAAACCGCGCACCAAAACCCCAGAACAAATGTTGGCTGAGTTGGAGACGTTATATCAACTGGGCTGGAGGCGCTACATTTTTGTTGTGGATGACAACTTCATTGGCAATAAGCGGAATGCCAAGGTGTTTCTGCGGGAGTTGATCCCCTGGATGGAGCAACACCAGTATCCCTTTAAACTGATTACGGAAGCTTCCCTTAATCTGGCCGAAGACAGTGAACTGATCGAGTTAATGGTCAAGGCTGGCTTTATGCTGGTGTTTATGGGGATTGAGACACCAGATACCGATAGCTTAATGGGCATTAACAAGGTTCAAAACACCCGCCAATCCCTGATCGAATCCTGTCACAAAATTACCCGCATGGGGCTGCAGA
Source organism: Microcystis sp. M53598_WE2 (assembly GCF_030067735.1). Classification (NCBI taxonomy): domain Bacteria; kingdom Bacillati; phylum Cyanobacteriota; class Cyanophyceae; order Chroococcales; family Microcystaceae; genus Microcystis; species Microcystis sp. M53598_WE2. The sequence continues at coordinate 2,853 of NZ_JASJFE010000981.1, forward strand.
TTATGTCTGGCTTCATTATCGGTTTTGACAATGAGAAACCTGGCGCAGGGCAGCGGATCAAAGATTTTATTATGGAGGCGAGTATTCCCCAGGGGCAGTTTAGCCTGCTCCAGGCACTGCAAAATACCGCCCTGTGGAATCGCCTGCAACGGGAAGGTCGTCTGGTGGATGGCATGGGCACTTTCCATCAGGGAGCGATGATGAACTTTGAGCCAACTCGCCCGGTGGAAGAGATTACCGAAGAATACATCGATGCTTTCTGGGAAATCTACGATCCTGTTAACTACCTGAAACGAACCTTCAACCATTTCATGATGATGGGGGGATGGCGCGGCAAATCGAACCGTAAATTAGATTGGCAACAGTGGCAATTGTTCCGTTCCTTGCTCTGGCGGCAGGGGATTGTCCGACCGACGCGGTTCCGTTTCTGGTGGCAACTGGCGGTGATTGCCTGGGTCAAGCCCCGTCTGCTAGAAGAGTATCTAGCGACCCTAGGGATAGGTGAGCATTTTTTTGCCTATCGCTATGAAGTAAGAGAACAATTACTAAAACAACTAGCCGATTTGAAGCAACAGAAAGCAAGGGTAGCCCAGCTGGAAAAAACGCTCAAAAACTAGACAATATCGCCGACGAATAGTCATTTATCCCTAAACAGCGCTCTTGAATCCTACCCCAAAGTAGAGCAACAAAAAGCGAGTGGGGTTGTTTGACTGTCAAGTCAGTTGACATACCCCACGCCGTAAACGGACGTGGATTCTTCTAGCATCACTGCTGTGAATTTCTGGCTCAACGAGTCCACTTGAATTAGATTCCTGGCGAAATCCCACCCAGAGGTGG
>NZ_JASJFE010000072.1:0-1400 GCF_030067735.1 Microcystis sp. M53598_WE2
GCAATCCCTCGGTTGTACAAAGCTTGATGGAAATCGGGTTTAATTTCTAAAGCTTTGTCGTAAGATGCGATCGCTTCTTCTAATCTGCCTAAATTACCTAACGCAACCCCTCGGTTGTACCAAGCTTCATGGTAATCGGGTTTAATTTCTAAAGCTTTGTCGTAAGAGGCGATCGCGCCGATAAAATCCCCATTGATTAGTTTCTGGTATCCTTGCTCAAACCAGAATTCGGCATCCTGAACCACTTCCGTTAAATCCGTCTCCTTTGAGTCTAGATTTTCCTCCTCCACACCAGAAACATCCCTCACCGCGTCGCGCAACTGGAGGCTAATCCGTTGGGACACTTCCCCCAGATTTCCCGTCATCACCTTCCCTAAAGCCGCCAGATCCCGCCCCAAAGTTTGATAATCTTCTGGATACTGTAGCCATTCCTCGCTTTTGACCCCTAGCCACTGCGCCAGCTTTTTATCGTCACAATGGCGACTGTGTAGCCATTCCCGTAACCCGTCGGTAGTGGTTCCCGCCGCCACCTGCTCGAATAACCCCATCAATATCCCTTCATATTCCCCATCGCTGGGTTCTGGAGGAGTATTTTCGACTTTTTTGAGGTTAATTGCCTTCGGACTGGCAATAAAGAGCGATTTTAGCCAATTCCAGAGCTTTTTTAGTAAGGATAGCATCGAAGAAAAGCGGAAAGGAAGATAAGGAAATTATATCTTTACTGCCGAAATCTGAAAATACCCTAGCGCTCGCTCTCTCCCGGCGAACGCTTCGCGCACGCTTCGCGTGACCGAGCCAATTCTAAGACCTGTTCGAGAGATAATCCCAGAGAAGCGGCGATTTCTTGGGGATTAACCCCCGCTCGCAATAATAAGGGAACAGAAGCTAATTTTCCGATGATTTCCCCTTCTTGGCGACCTTCTTGGCGACCTTCTTGGCGACCTTCTTGGCGACCTTCTTGACGACCTTCTTGGCGACCTTCTTGGCGACCTTCCTCTAGGGCCTCCTGAAACACACGCGTCTGTCTTAACTCGCTTAAACTAAACATAGCTTCTATCTCCTTTCGATTAATCCGCGGCAACTTGTAAATCAAAATCGTCTCTATCAATTCTAAAAGTTCCTGTTGGCGATTTTCTACCCCCGTTTCCCTCACTCGCACGATTAACTCCCTTCCCCGGTTGATCACTTGCGCTTCGGGTAAGCTTACTAACTCTAGCGTCGCTAATCCGAGCGAATCTGGTGGACTCTCGGCTAATTCCTCGAGATAAATCCTTTGTACTCTTGTTTCTTGTAATAGCTCTCTATATCGCTCTATATTCTCCTTTTCCACCCTTCGATTCGGATAGATCACCACCCCGCGCCAATTGTTTTTTAACTGCGTCTGTTTGAGATAGAGAAAA
>NZ_JASJFE010000377.1:0-8113 GCF_030067735.1 Microcystis sp. M53598_WE2
ACCAGTTAAGTAGGTAGGCACAATTATTTGTAGGATGGGTTAGCGGTAGCGTAACCCATGCGGGCGTTGGGTTTCATGCTTCAACCCAACCTACGTTCATTTTATATTTAATTCCACCCACCTACTTATCAGTTATCAGTGACCAGTTATCAGTTAGCAGTTATCAGTTAGCAGTTAGCAGTTATCAGTGACCACTCCCCATCTGCTGCCTCCTCAATTAAGCGATACTACTGCGCTTTCTCGCTTCCTTATAAGATGTTCCCACATCCTGTAAACCGACTTTAATCATCTGTTGTTCCAAAAGAGCAAAAAAACGCAAGCGATCGCCACCTTTAATCACTGCTAAATTGTGCGCTTCCGCTAAGGCGATCGGATAACCATAACCTTTTAACACCTGGGCCAGTAAAATACTCAAAGAGCGATCGAGTAATTCTCGCTCCTCCACCACCCAAGCAGGAACCTCTACCCTAGCGATTTCCGTCCCCACATGGAGATAACAGAAGTAAATGCGATGTTCATCCCCATAAAGATCGAGTATTTTCAAAGAACTGCGCCAAAAAGGACTTCTTTGCCCTGGTTCCAATAAATAACCCCAGAGAGAAGCATCCCGGAGAGGATCGACAACGCGACAAGGGGTTTTTTCTGGGTCTAAATCACCGCAATTGATCAAGCAATTGGGAGTATCATGGGGACAAGATTGTAAACGCAGGAAATTTAAGCCTTCCGTGCTACGAGAAGCACTAATATAACCCATAAGCGGGATTTTAGCTGATTTTAAATCGTCCCAAGACTGAAAAATCGGTGGCAAAATTAAATCTTTTGCTTCTGGGGGGAGACTATCGATAAACCAATAGATCAAAGAACCATCCACGAGGGCTAAATTTGGTTCATAATGGGCCCCGGGGGGTTTTACCCAACGAGTAGCCATTTCCGCTAACATTTGGCTTTCTAATACCGTCCGACGATAACTCATCCACTCATCCACACGAATACCCCACTGTTTAGAAATGTAGAGGTCTTCTGATTTGTAATAGACTTCGGGAATGCTATCGAGGAGAGGGTGCAAATTTTGACCATAGTGCAACATAATCCTACCGATGTTAATTAGATAACAGTAGGCGATTTCGTGGTGAGAAGGGGCAATTTGGGAACCATCCGTGGCAAAAACGCTATGACTTTCGGGAGCGGGAAGGATAGTAATGCGGGTGTCGAGAGGTTCGATCGGTAGCGCGACAGAGAAAATTAGGCGATCGTGCCAGTTATGATAGAGTTCTAGCAGTTTTTCCTGTTGCTGTTGAGCTTGTTCCAAAAGAATTTTAGCCCGTTGCACTCGCTCGCGACTAGCTGTCACTTCCTGTTGAAAATGTTGACTGATTCCTGGCATTTTTGCCGCTAATCTCGCAAGATCGAGCATAGCTGTCCTCTCCCTGACTTTTTTTGATTTTATCGCAATTTTGTTTCTCTGATGCTAATTTTGTCAATTATTGCCAAATTTATCCTTAGTAATCTCCGCTTACAGCAGTTATCTTAATGGTGAGATAGGAAGTTTTCCTTTTGGGGAGTCGCTCGTCAATCCCAAAAAGGAATCTTGCGTATTTAGACAATATTTCTCCTTAAGATCATTATAGTTTTGATAAGAAGTAATTTGCTCATGTTGCATTCTACCAACAATAATACCAGGGTGTATTCCTAGTTGTTCGGCAAATTGATTAATAGCTTTTCTATTCAGAGAATTATTGGCGATAAATCTCTGCCAATCTCTGGGAGGAATTAAGAAATTAGCCGCAAAAACATCCGCCTCTTTTTCTTTAATTTTATCTCGAATATCTTTATCTTGCCCCTCTAAAAATAAAGTTCGTTTCCCATGTAATAAAATATGACCAGCTTCATGAAAAAAAGAAAACCAAAAATGATCATTTGTTTTGTATCGATCGCTCAATTGAATTAAAGCTCTGTGAGAATCTAACCAACGGGTAGCACCGTGTACCCTTGTTTTCGGAAGTTCAGGGACAAAGGCTAAGGCAACCCCCGCTGCCGCACAAAGCTCGATCATTTGCGGTTGAAATACCTCGATAGACTTAATAGTTAACGAACGAATTTGTCGCAAGGCATCTCTGAATTTCAACTCGTTGTAATCAGCACAATTAATTTTCGATGCTTCTATTTCTCCTTGACGCAACCATGCCGTTATTGCCCCTTGACCGCTATCAAATGCTTGAGACTTTCTAAAATCAATCGATAAATTTCTCCCCCAAATCTCCTCCCATTGCTCAGGGGAGACAACGGCAAAAAAATTCAAGCTCTCTCGTAATTGCTCTATTTTATCCTCATCAAACTTGAGCCAGCCTAATTCAGTCATCTGCCGATAAGGAATTTGTTTTAACCAGCCTAAATAACCTTTTAATCTTTGATTCTCGTTTTTTCTCGCTAAATATTCCCGATAAAGTCTTTCGCGCTCTATCCAGAAACGAGCGGGAGTTCCTAACACTAACTCTATCTGTAAGGCGGTATCGATAGTAATCTCCGCTTTACCTTTTATGATCTCATTGATAGTCTTTCTCGGTCTGCCCATGCGTTGGGCCAGTTCCGATTGAGACATATTTCTTTCTTCTAGGATTTCGGCAAGGGTTTCTCCCGGTGGAGAAATAAAATCCGGTGCATATCTGTTCTCAATAGTATTAGTCATATAACAATTCGTGGCAACGTCCCGGCAGCGATCGCATTTCCTCCAGGACAATAACTGCTTTTAAGTCGTCGAGTCTTTGCCTGATTTTCTTAGCCATCTTCTCTCCATACTGTTTTTTCAGGAGCCGTTGGCTATTGCATTCGTTCTCAAATTTTTTTTCCTTAAATACAATATCCATTGTAGTTGACCCTTGTAATATTGTTAACCTCAAAGGTTAACAATATTTTATGGCAGCACACCTGGGTTGCATCCAGTACAAACGCTCTAAATATATCGTTAAGAGCTAATACTCTAGACACCAGTTCTGAAAATGAGGTTAGCTAGAGACAGCTTTTCAGACATTGGCCGATTAATCAGGTGATAATTATCGCTAAAATTGCACCATCAAGCCAAAACAACGAAGCTGTAATTTTATCGCTTAATAACGCCCGAATTGAGTGCCGCAGCCGCCCAAGAAAAAGACAATCTCTAACATCTAAACCGGAGAAAAGCACAATAGGCGACTTGACAACAACAGCAACAATTTGCTATAATGACCTTTTGTCAACGATTTGACCTTCGGTAATAGGAGTTCAGAGTAACCTTAGATACAGCCCTATCATGCCCACCATTCAGCAATTAATACGCGACGAAAGATCCAAAGCGAAAAGAAAAACCAAATCTCCCGCCCTCAAACAATGCCCCCAACGTCGGGGAGTTTGTACAAGAGTATATACCACCACACCGAAAAAACCCAACTCAGCCCTACGGAAAGTGGCTAGGGTACGTTTGACCTCTGGATTTGAGGTGACAGCCTACATCCCGGGCATCGGTCATAACCTACAAGAACACTCGGTCGTCCTGATTCGGGGCGGTCGGGTCAAAGATCTACCCGGAGTCAGATATCACATCATTCGCGGCACCCTCGATGCCACTGGGGTGAAAAACCGTCAAAAGGCGCGGTCTAAGTACGGAACCAAACGCCCCAAACCCGCCGCTAAATAAACAGGGAATTGATTAACCAAGAAAATACTCCCACCGAGTCGGTCAAAGTTAACCCAAGAGACTGAAGACTCGCAGGAGAGGGTTTAAGATGGGCTGTAATCATCCGACTGTCAAGCAAAAGTTAAAGTTAACCTAGAAAATTCAGGAATATTCCGATGTCTCGCCGTAAAAACGTCAAAAAACGTCCTATTCCCCCCGATCCCGTTTACAATAGCTGTTTAGTCAGCATGACCATCCGCCGGATCATGCGATCGGGCAAAAAATCCCTGGCCGCTAATATCGTTTACGATGCCCTGAAAACCGTCGGCGAACGTACCGGCCAAGAACCCCTAGAAGTATTTGAAAAAGCCGTTAAAAACGCCACTCCCCTAGTGGAAGTGAAAGCCCGCCGGGTCGGTGGAGCCACCTATCAAGTACCGATGGAAGTACGGAGCAATCGTGGTAGTACCTTGGCACTACGCTGGTTAGTCCATTATGCTCGGACTAGAGGCGGCAAAACCATGGCAGGTAAACTAGCTAACGAGATCATGGATGCGGCCAATGAAACCGGCGGCACGATCAAAAAACGGGAAGAAACCCACCGGATGGCAGAGGCAAACAAAGCCTTTGCCCACTATCGTTACTAAAAAGATACTTTAAGGGCGGTGGACTACACCGCTGCCGCCAAAAAACTGTCAAGAAAAGTATAGAATTGTAAATAGTGTAAAAAATCCTAGAACAAAATCCCATCACTGGCAAGCAAAGCAAGGAGGTTGCTGTGGCACGGACTATCCCGCTAGAGAGAGTGCGAAACATCGGAATCGCCGCTCATATAGACGCGGGCAAAACAACGACAACAGAAAGAATCCTGTTCTACACGGGAGTCGCTCATAAACTGGGCGAAGTCCACGACGGAACGGCAATTACCGACTGGATGGAACAGGAACGGGAGCGAGGAATCACCATCACCGCCGCCGCCATCAGTACCAGTTGGCAAGATCATCGCATCAACATCATTGACACCCCCGGCCACGTCGATTTCACCATTGAAGTGGAACGTTCCATGCGGGTACTCGATGGAGTGGTAGCGGTTTTCTGCTCTGTTGGTGGTGTACAACCCCAATCAGAAACCGTCTGGAGACAAGCCGATCGGTACAAAGTACCCCGGATTGCCTTTATCAACAAAATGGACAGAACGGGAGCGAACTTCTTCAAAGTTTACGAACAATTAAGAGATCGCCTCAGAACTAACGCCGTTCCCATCCAAATGCCGATCGGCGCGGAAAGCGAACTGAGCGGGATCGTTGATCTCGTCAAGATGCGCGCCTATATATATAAGGACGATCTAGGGAAAGACATAGAAGAAACCGACATTCCCGAAGACTTATTGAAAAAGGCCGAAGAATTCCGCGTGCAGCTGGTGGAGGCTGTAGCGGAAGCTGATGAAGAACTCCTAGAAAAATATCTAGAAGGTGAAGAACTCACCGAAGCCGAAATCAAACGCGGTCTCAGAGAAGGGACGATTGCTGGTACAATTGTTCCCGTCCTCTGCGGCTCGGCTTTCAAAAACAAAGGGGTACAACTGCTCCTCGATGCCGTCGTCGATTACCTACCCTCACCCTCGGAAGTAGCCGCCGTTAAAGGGATTCTTCCCGATGGCAGCGAGGCAATCCGGGAGGCTAAGGACGATGCGCCCTTCTCGGCCCTCGCCTTCAAAATCATGGCCGATCCCTTCGGTCGTTTAACCTTCCTACGGGTCTATTCCGGTGTACTAGCTAAAGGCAGCTACGCCTACAACTCCACCAAAGGAACCAAAGAACGGATCGCTCGCCTGATCGTCCTCAAATCCAACGAACGGATCGAAGTGGATGAACTGCGCGCCGGTGATCTGGGAGCGGCGATCGGACTGAAAAACACCATTACCGGGGATACCCTCTGTGATGATAAGAACCCGATTATTCTAGAATCCCTTTTTATCCCCGAACCGGTTATCTCCGTGGCGGTGGAACCGAAAACCAAACAGGACATCGAGAAACTCAGCAAAGCTCTGCAAGCTCTCTCCGATGAAGATCCCACCTTCCGGGTCAAAGTTGATCCCGAAACCAATCAAACGGTAATCGCCGGGATGGGAGAACTGCACCTGGAAATTCTCGTCGATCGAATGCTCCGGGAATACAAAGTCGAAGCGACGGTGGGCGCTCCCCAGGTGGCCTATCGGGAAACTGTGCGGAAACCCGTGCGCGCTGAGGGTAAATTTATCCGTCAAAGTGGTGGTAAAGGGCAGTACGGCCACGTCGTCATCGAACTCGAACCGGGTGAACCGGGGTCAGGCTTTGTCTTCGTCTCCAAAATTGTCGGTGGTGCTATCCCCAAAGAATACATCAGTCCGTCAGAACAAGGGATGAAAGAAGCTTGCGAATCGGGGATTGTAGCGGGTTATCCCGTCATCGACCTGAAAGCAACCCTTGTAGATGGTTCTTTCCACGATGTGGACTCCTCCGAGATGGCCTTTAAGATTGCCGGTTCCATGGCGATTAAGGAAGCGGTGATGAAAGCTACCCCCGTTCTCCTAGAACCGATGATGAAGGTCGAGGTGGAAGTACCCGAAGACTTCATCGGTAACGTCATCGGTGATCTTAACTCCCGTCGGGGACAAATCGAAGGTCAAGAAACCGAGGCCGGCATCGCCAAAGTCTCCGCTAAAGTTCCCTTAGCGGAAATGTTTGGTTACGCCACTGATATTCGCTCCAAAACCCAGGGACGGGGCATCTTCACCATGGAATTTAGCCATTACGAAGAAGTCCCCCGCAACGTGGCCGAGGCGATTATCGCCAAAAGTAAAGGGAACGGCTAATCAGTGACCAGTGACCGGTGAGCAGTAAAGACAAACCGATCATTTAAATTCGAGCGGTCAACCCTAATAACTGCTAACTTAAAACTGATCTCTGGTGACTGATTACTGTTCACCCACCTGAAGAAGAAAAAAAACAAAGGAACAGAAAGTAAATGGCACGCGCTAAATTTGAACGGACGAAACCCCACGTTAACATCGGTACGATCGGTCACGTTGACCACGGCAAAACTACCCTCACCGCCGCTATCACTATGACCCTAGCGGCTCTGGGTAATGCCCAAGCTAAAAAATACGATGAAATCGATGCCGCTCCCGAAGAAAAAGCCCGCGGGATCACCATCAACACCGCTCACGTTGAGTACGAAACCGCCGGTCGCCACTATGCACACGTGGACTGCCCCGGCCACGCGGACTATGTAAAAAACATGATCACCGGTGCGGCACAGATGGACGGTGGTATTCTCGTGGTCTCGGCCGCCGATGGCCCGATGCCCCAAACCCGGGAACATATCCTGCTGGCTCGTCAGGTGGGTGTACCTAACCTCGTGGTCTTCCTCAACAAAAAAGATATGGTGGACGACGAGGAGTTACTGGAACTCGTAGAACTGGAAGTACGCGAACTTCTCACCAATTACGACTTCGCTGGCGACGATATCCCCATTATTGCCGGTTCTGCGAAAGAAGCCCTCGAGTACATGACCAAAAACCCCAAGGCCCAAAAAGGCGATAACGAGTGGGTGGACGCAATTTATGAATTAATGGAAGCGGTAGATAGCTATATCCCCACCCCCGAACGGGATATCGATAAACCCTTCCTGATGGCGGTAGAAGACGTATTCTCGATTACTGGTCGGGGGACGGTGGCTACCGGTCGGATCGAACGCGGTATTGTGAAAGTGGGTGATAACGTGGAATTGGTCGGGATCAGAGAAACTCGCCCCACCACCGTCACCGGGATCGAAATGTTCAAGAAAAGTCTTGACCAAGGGATGGCCGGTGACAACGCTGGTATCCTCCTGCGTGGTATCCAAAAAACCGACATCGAGCGCGGCATGGTGATCGCTAAACCGGGTACAATCAAACCCCACACCCAGTTTGAAGGTGAGGTGTATGTGTTAAGTAAAGAAGAGGGTGGTCGTCACACTCCTTTCTTTAAAAACTATCGTCCTCAGTTCTATGTACGGACAACTGACGTAACTGGCACTATCCAAGACTACACCGCCGATGATGGCAGCACTGTAGAAATGGTCATGCCGGGAGACCGGATCAAAATGACCGTGGAACTGATCAACCCGATCGCTATTGAACAGGGTATGCGCTTCGCTATTCGCGAAGGTGGTCGCACCATCGGTTCTGGCGTTATCTCGAAAATTATCAAGTAGGCTAATCTACTAATTAACGGGGCAGTGAATTTAAAAGCTGCTCCGTTACTGTCTTTATTTTGTACCTTGACAATTGCAATAGGTGAAATTATGGCTACGCTACAACAACAGAAAATTCGCATTCGTTTGAAAGCTTTTGACCGCCGCCTACTCGATACTTCCTGTGAGAAGATTGTCGATACTGCCAATAGAACTAACGCCACAGCGATCGGACCGATTCCCCTACCG
>NZ_JASJFE010001077.1:0-1120 GCF_030067735.1 Microcystis sp. M53598_WE2
ACGGAGAGGGAGGGATTCGAACCCTCGGTACGGTCTTACGATTCGTACAACAGATTAGCAATCTGCCGCATTCGACCACTCTGCCACCTCTCCAAGATGACATTACTTTAGTCTAACATGAAAGGCCGATTTTTGGCAAGTAATTTTTGGGCAGTTAATCCCCTAAACGACCATCCTCCATATTGACAATGCGATCGGCGATGTCGAAAATCCGGTTATCGTGGGTGACAAGTAAAATCGTGCAACCTTGTTCTTTTGCCAATTTCTGCATGATTTCCACCACATTGCGCCCGGATTGTTTATCTAAGGCCGCAGTCGGTTCATCAGCGAGGACTAATTTGGGATGACTGACGAGAGCGCGAGCGATCGCTACTCGTTGTTTCTGTCCCCCAGACAAATTTTCTGGGTAATAATCGACTCGGTTTCCTAAGCCAACTGTTTCTAAGATCGCTTGTGCTTTGGCGTCTAAATCTTCATGAAGAAATTCTTCATGAAGTTCCAGAGATAAGCGAACATTTTGTTTAGCAGTCAGAAAACTCATTAAATTATGTGCTTGAAAAATATAGCCAAGTTGCTTACGAAGCTGGGTTAATTGGTTTTTGCTTGCTCCATATATTTGTTGTCCCAAAATTTTGAGACTCCCTTCTTGAGCGGAACGTAACCCCCCCATCAGAGTTAGTAGGGTAGTTTTGCCGGAGCCGGAAGGACCGGTTAAGATGACAATTTCTCCTAGATTAATATTAAGAGTAATATCAAATAATACCTGTTTACGCAGTTTTCCTTCGCCAAAATAGTGGTTAAGAGAATTGATAGATATAACAGGTTCTAATGAAGTTACAGATTCAATTTGCAGCATTTCCATAGTTGTAACTATCCTCGAAACTAAAAAATATCAGCCGGGTCAGCAGAACGCAGTTTATTCATGGCGATCACCCCAGAAACAGCACACATAGTAATTGTCAATATTAATACCATGACAGCACGACTAACCTTCATCATAATTGGTAATTGAGTAGCACTATAACCAAGTTGATACAGTCCGATCGAAAAGAAAAAACCTGGAATATAACCTAAAATAGCTAATAATAATGAAGCCTGTATTAAGACACCGAGTAAGTAG
>NZ_JASJFE010000277.1:0-4158 GCF_030067735.1 Microcystis sp. M53598_WE2
CGCCTACCCATATCTCTGTTTGGTGAAGCTATTAATCGTCTGATAGAGATGATTTTTGCTCTACTCATCAATCCTAAAAAAATTATTTTTATCGATGAAATAGAAAATGGTCTTCACTATACTGCTTACCCAGATATTTGGAAAACTTTATTCCGATTAGCTATCGAACTAGATAGCCAAATTTTTGCCACAACCCACAGTTTAGAGATGATCCAAGCTTTTGCCGATGTGGGGTTAGAATATTATCCAGAAGAGGGGGCTTATTTTGAACTAGCAAGGAGTCCCAGAACTGATAAAATTATCGGTATTAAAAGTGAATTAGATATCTTAGATTACGCTCTCAAGCATAATGATCGAATCAGAGGTGAGTAGAATCGTGGCTAATGTAATAATTGTTGAAAGTCAAGATGATGCGGCTTTTTTACGAGCTATTATTGAGCATATTAATGAATCGAATCATTTAACGATAACTATTGTTGAATTTTATATTCTAGACGGAATAGAACGAGAAAATTATCGTAGCCTTGAACAACGACTGAAACGACTTAATAACACCCTGCTCAAAGATGATATTCAAAAGATAGGTATTGTTTTAGATTTAGACGAACAAACCAGACAAGAAAGACTTGCTCTGGTTAGTCAATGTATTCAAAGAGTTTTTAGAGAAGCAGTCAGGATAGATGATACCCAAAAGCTATTTCAATTAAATGCTTCTACGAATACTCAAATAGGTTGTCATTTTCTTCATGTTAATGAACAGGGGGAACTAGAGACAGTGTTGAGAGAAATTAAAACCCAAGATTCTCCCCATGCTGATTGTGTAGAAGCTTGGCGATCCTGTCTTGCACAAAAAAATATTGATATAAATCGTAAAAAAATTGATAAATTGTGGATTCAAAACTATATCAGGGAAGATACACCATCACAGAATGAAAAAAGAGAGGCTAAGAAATATTGTAATTTATCCCATGCTTTAACCAAAAAAGATATTTGGAACTTTGAGCATGAAGTATTAAATGAACTCAAAGAATTTTTACAACTATTTGCTATCTAATCAAAAATCCCCCTAGAAATCTAGAGGGATTGAGGGATATATGGAGGGCAATTTAGAAGTAAATTGTCCCACCCCAGCGCTCGTCTAGACGGGGAGCAACCAACATATAAGCGGCGACGTTATACACATCATCTTCGGTCAGATTGCGTAATTCTGGGAAGATATCGGGACGGCTAACATTGGGATGAAATTCGCTCAGATCATCTTCACCATCGTAACTGGTGGGATGTTCTAGATAATCAATCAATGCTAACAGATTATCTCTGGGAGGTTCCGCTTTTGCTAGATCACCCAGACCCAAACTGACGTTATTATTAGTTTTGGTTTTACCTTGCAGGTGACACTTAGTACAATTGGCGACAAAAAGTTTCTGTCCTTCCGTCGCTTGTTCAGAAGTCAAAGTCACCGATTCCCCTGCGTCATTGAGGGTGATGGTGAGGGTTTTTTCATTGAGTTCTAAGGCACTAGCGCCGTTAAGATTGAATTGTAATACAAAAAAGACTACAGCGATCGCTGCTACAATCAAACGTTTGATCATTGTTCTCCTACTCGCAATTGTTCCAAGAAAGGGGATTTTAAGGTGACTAAAAAATTTTCTCCTCTGGGAGGGTATCGATCGATTCTAAGTGATCACGGACACCGAGAAGATCGCAGTGGGGAATAAAGTCAAGGGGACGTTTCCGTTTTCGAGGCGGTTACTCCTGAGCGTTGGGATAAAATCAGTGAGATAATTGCTTTAGCATCTTCTAGGGCGAGATTAGTCTGCCGATCTTTATAGGAGATGCCTAATTGGTCGCAAAGTGACAACACAGATTCATCGGCCAGATCGTACTCTGCCGCAATATCAGCGATCGATAGATCAGCAAAACCCATAGTCTAACACACCCACCAAGGATAGAGAATACTTATTAGTCACCATAATTATCATGCCATTGCCGGGGACATTCTTAACAGTGATCAGTGATCAGTGATCAGTGATCAGTGATCAGTGATCAGTTGTGAGTTTTCAGTTCACTGATTACTGTTTACTGTTTACTGATCACTGAAAAAAGCTCCCATCACCCTAAACCCCATCTCCCCACACCCCACACCCTACACCCCACACCCTACACCCCATTCCCCCAAAATTCCCTAATTTTCCCGACTTTTGCCTTTTTATTCCCTAAGATAGAGACTCGTGTAAACAAATTTAATTAAAATCGCAAAAAACCTGAAAAAATACTAAAATGTGATTAAGAATGTTATTTTTAGCGTTGTAAGGCTAAATCTTTCTCGATAACATTGTAATCATACCTCCACACTCTTTTGTACAAAGGACTGCACCTTTGTTAACTTATGGATATACAACTGATCAACATCGGCTTCGGTAATATTGTTTCCGCTAATCGGGTTATCGCCATCGTTAGCCCAGAATCTGCTCCTATCAAACGCATCATCAGTGATGCTCGGGATAAAGGCTGTTTAATCGATGCTACCTACGGAAGACGGACTCGTGCGGTGATCATCACCGATTCTAGTCATGTAGTGCTGTCGGCCATTCAACCGGAAACCGTGGCTCACCGTTTCGTGGTCAACAAGGAAGCGCCTGTTAATAGTAGCAACTAAGTCATTAACCCCATGCAACCCGGTCAATTAATTGTCATTACCGGCCCTAGCGGTGTGGGCAAGGGTACGCTAGTCCGGCATTTACTAACTCGTTTCCCTAACCTCTACCTGTCCGTATCCGCCACTACGCGCCCACCTCGACCGGGTGAAATTGAGGGGGAAGATTACTACTTTCTCGACCGTCCCAGTTTCGAGGAGAAAATGGCAGCCGGAGAATTTCTAGAATCGGCCGAATACGCGGGCAACTACTATGGAACACCCCAATCGGCGATCGCCGCTCAATTAGCAACAGGCCAGACCGTAATTCTAGAAATCGAACTAGAGGGAGCCAGACAGGTCTGTCAAAGCTTCCCCGAAGCGAGGAGAATCTTTATCCTACCCCCCAGTTTCGAGGAATTAGAACGTCGTTTGCGCGGCCGGGGCAAAGATGCCGAAACAGCGATCGCCCGCCGTCTAGAGCGCGCCCAAGAAGAATTAGCCGCCAGCGAGGAATTCCCCGATCAAATCGTCAACGATGACCTAGAAACCGCCCTAGATGCCATCGAGAAGATTATTTTTAGCCGTTAGCTGTTGGGGTTTAGGTGTTGGGGTTTTAGGGGTTTTAGGGTTTTAGGGTTTTAGTTGAAATTTCCCACTTCCCCACTTCCCCTAATCCTTATCCCCCATTCCCTAAGTTACCTAAAATATCGGATGAATACCCCCGCTACATTTTTCGATAAGATACTCACAAAAATTAGCGGGGGATGAAATCCGACCAGAATATCAATGACCCTGAGCGAAGTCGAAGGGTCAGCAACGGAGCATCGGTTTAATTCCACCATCTGTGGACAAACTGTGTTATAATCTACTTAACCAATGGTCGAGAATTGTTAGATGCTAGTCGTAGAAGCAAAGCTAAAAAACGGGACACTAGAGCAATATCACCGGCTTGATGAAGCAATTAGAACATCTCAGTTTGTGCGTAACTCTTGTGTTCGTTATTGGATGGATCATAAGGGTACAACCCGCAATGATCTCCAAAAACTTTGCTCGGTACTAGCTAACAATAAAGAGACACCTTGGGTTAATAAATTAAACTCACAAGCACGTCAATCGGCTGCTGATAGAGCCTGGCAATCAATTAATCGGTTTTACCAGAATTGTCATGCCAAGATACCGGGAAAAAAGGGGTTTCCTCGGTTCAAAAAGCATAGTCGTTCCGTTGAGTATAAACTAACAGGCTACCAACTATCTGATGATAGACGTAAAATCAGATTTACTGATGGCTTTAAAGCAGGAGAATTTGATTTATGGTGTAGCAAAAAGACCTTAGTTTATTATTCAGAGCAACAGATTAAACGGGTAAGAGTTGTTAGACGTGCTGACGGTTATTATTGTCAGTTTTTGATTGACGTAGAACGGCAAGAATACCATAAACCAACGGGACAAATAACAGGAATTGACTTAGGTCTAAAAGAATTTTATACCGATTCTCAAGGTAATACTGTAGAGAATCCACG
>NZ_JASJFE010000856.1:0-3730 GCF_030067735.1 Microcystis sp. M53598_WE2
CCCTGGTTTAATCAAAAATTGTCAATTAGAACTCTGGACTGATCAAACGATTTATGACCGAGAAATTAGCCGTTGTGTTAAGGTCAATCACTATCAGATCGATCAGATGCCTTGGTCGGCGATTAATCACACCGATATTAACATCTATCACATCGGAAATAATCCCGATTTTCACGGAAATATCTGGCAAATTAGTTGTCGTTGCCCTGGAATAGTGGTGCTACATGACCTGAAACTACAACATTTTTTTGGAGGTATCTATAGAGAGTTGAATCAGGATAAAGTTGGTTATATAAATCAAATGCTCCGTTATTATGGGATAGAAGGAGCTTTAGCGGCAGAAAAGTTTTGGAATTGTGAATTATCTACGGAATTTATGGCTGAATATTACCCTCTCACTCCCTTAGCTTTAAAAAATGCTCTAGGGGTAATTTGCCACGGACAACAGACTTATCAACAACTCAAACAGGAAAATTTATGGCTGACTGGCTATCTGCCACTACCCTATCCTAGTCACGGTCAATCATTGATTCAAGAGACAGAAAAACCAACAGAAAAACAATTATATCAACTGATTATCTTTGGTTACATAGGCGTTAATCGATGTCTGGAACTGGTTTTGGACTCTCTGGCCAGTTTTCCCCAAAAACAAGCTTTTCGCTTAGACATCTATGGAGAAGTATGGGATAGTAATTATCTCCTTCAAAAAATTAATAGCTTAAATTTAAATAATTTAGTAACCTTGCATGGTTTTGTCACGGAAGCCAAATTAGAAACCGCCTTAGCTAACGCAGATTTAGCAATCAATTTACGTTATCCCACTATGGGGGAAGCTTCCGGTAGTCAGCTGCGGATTTGGAGCCATGGTTTGCCAAGTTTAGTGACTAAAATAGGTTGGTATAGTGAGTTGCCGGAAAATACCGTAGGTTATGTGACTGTTGGCAACGAAATCGCCGATTTACACCAACATTTCTCTCAATTTCTTCACGATCCGCAATTCTATCAGACTATTGGGAAAAATGGTCAAATTTGGCTAGAAAATAATCACTCTCCCGAATCATACGCCAAAGCTCTGGTGGATTTCGCTCGGGAAGCCTGTCAACAAAGATATCGTTATGCAGCCAATTATTTTATCGAAAAAGTAGGCAAAGAAATTAGTTATTGGAATGATGACAAAATCTCGGATTTAGAGCTAAAGTCCCTAGCGGAAACTATTCATTTTCTAACCAGCTAAAGTGCTTCCCCATCGGGAATTATCATCTTGCCTTGGCAGACTAGAACTGATGCACCACCCACAGAAACTTCCGTAATTGACCGGTTATTTTTCTGAAACTTTAATTGTATGTTGCTTGGTCTGCCCATTTCCACTCCCTGGATTATCGTCCATTGATTCATCCCTTCCCTAGAAGATTCTAACCCCCCTAGATAGCCCGCTAAAGCGGCCACAGCCGAACCGGTGGCGGGATCTTCCATAACTCCTAAACCGGGGGCAAACATTCGGCCATAGAGACGAGATTGGGGTGATTCTGGTTCAAAACAGCAGACAAAAAGGGAATTAGCGGGGGATTGACCTAATAATGATGACCAAAGAGTTAGATTTAGTTTTATTTTCCCTAAAATATCGCGGTTTCTAACGGGGATGAATAAAAAAGGAAGGCCACAGGAAAAGGCGCGAGGGGGATAACCGGGTAAGAAATCGGCAACGCTTAGGGAAAGAATCGCCGCTAAATCATCGAGAGCATAATTATCCGCCACTAATTCTGGCAATTGTGCCACTTTTAACTCACTATAGACCGGTTTTTCCCCGTCCATGAGAATTTTTACCTGTACTAAACCGACTCCTTCCTCCAGATAAATCGTGGTTTCTTGGTGGGGGGGAATAGCACCGATTAGGGCTAAAATATAGGCCGTGCCGACGGTAGGATGCCCTGCAAAGGGTAATTCGATACTGGGGGTGAAAATACGGACTTTTTTGCTGCCTTGGTCTGTTTCTGGCGGAAAAACGAAGACTGTCTCTGAGAAGTTAAATTCGGCGGCGATTTTTTGCATCTGGGTGTGGGTTAATCCAGACGCTTCCGGAAAAACCGCCAGGGGATTACCGCCAAAAATGCGATCGCTAAAAACATCGGCGGTATAGTAGGAATAGGTAGGCACGCGGGGGATAGAGCAACAGTTATCGGAGAATTTTTTCATCTTACACCTATTTTCACCCCTGACCGTCCCGGTGGTCTGTCTAGGGATAAATGCTCCGTGTCAGTCCTGTTATTCTCTATTTATTAAGAAATAATTAAAATACAGAGTTTTTCCTAAAGATAAGGCATATCTTGAATCGTCTCGGAGTCTCCTATGGGAGAAACCACAAAGACACAAAGGACACAAAGATTGATCGCTCCTATATAAGTTAAACTCATAACACAAAGAATAAGAGAGCCTAACTACCATAGGCTCTACTACTTATTCGCTTCTAATCTAGCTAATAAACTGACTAACTTATCTCTGACGGAATTGTGAGTGTATTCGTCTTCAGGGTGAGGTTTTTGATGGGGTTTTTGAAAATAGGGACGTTCTCCGTATAATTGTCCCCATTTCACATCGACTCGGTGTACTAATTCATAGAGTAATTCTTGATTGTCTAAAATTTCTTCTAGGATTAACTGTAAAGCTTGAACGGGATTATCTAAATTTTGACTGACTTTTGTTAATTCTTCATCAACGATAAGCTGTAAAATTATCTGCAAAGCTCCCGAAGAATCCCCTAAATTAGCGGCAATAAATTGTTTAATTTCAGTCCTTACCTGCACTAATTTGGGGACAGGAGATTCCCCTTTGAGGAAATCCGCCCCCTCTTGAGCGATAAAATCTGCTAGGGTAAACTCGCGCCTTTCGATGATATCTTGGGAAAAATCTGGTTCTTCAGGGGTCATAAACTAAAA
Source organism: Microcystis sp. M53598_WE2 (assembly GCF_030067735.1). Lineage (NCBI taxonomy): Bacteria > Bacillati > Cyanobacteriota > Cyanophyceae > Chroococcales > Microcystaceae > Microcystis > Microcystis sp. M53598_WE2. Next base: position 2,934 of record NZ_JASJFE010000856.1, read on the forward strand.
AGATTAGCGATAATAGACTCTAAGACTTATTGTGACATTTTTAGGAATATCTATGAGCATCGATCGCAGAGAGTTTCAGCACCGTCGTCAGCAAGTAATGGAAAAAATCGGCCATGGAACCGCAATTTTTCGCAGTGCGCCCATGGCGGTCATGCACAATGACGTAGAATACACCTATCGTCAGGATAGTGACTTTTTTTACCTGACAGGATTTAATGAACCCGATGCGGTGGCGATTTTAGCACCCCATCACCCCGAACATCAGTTTATCCTGTTCGTACAGCCAAAAGACCCAGAAAAAGAAACCTGGACCGGCTATCTCCACGGGGTGGAAGGAGCAAAGGAGATTTTTGGTGCTGATGAGGCCTATTCTATCCAAGAATTGGAGGAAAAATTACCCCAATATCTCGAAAAAGCCGAACGAATTTATTATCATCTCGGACGGGACAAAACTTTTAATACAAGTGTTCTCAATCACTGGCAAAAATTAATCGCCACTTTTCCCCGTCGCGGCACCGGACCGACTGCTTTAGAGGATACTAATTTTATTCTCCATCCTTTGCGCTTACTGAAAACCGAGGCCGAATTGGACAATATTCGCCAAGCAACCGCTATTTCGGCCCAGGCACATAATCGGGCCAGAGAATTCACTAAAGTTGGTCACTACGAGTATCAAATTCAAGCGGAAATTGAGCATACTTTTCGCCTAGAAGGGGGTATGGGGCCTGCTTATCCTTCTATTGTCGCTAGTGGTGCTAATGCCTGTATTCTGCACTATATCAACAATAATCGCCAAG
>NZ_JASJFE010000443.1:0-2895 GCF_030067735.1 Microcystis sp. M53598_WE2
CACAAATTCCTTATTCTGGAACACAAGAGAGATTTTCTAGGATTCTGACTTCTTACTTTAGAGGAATAAGTAGATCACAGTTGTATAAAGTATCTGTCTGCTTTGATTTTTTGCATGAATGGTCTCATTTTGCATTGATGCGTTCACCCGAAGCCATGAGCGAATTCTCTTCTTTAGCAGAAAGTCAGTTTTCCCGATTCACTCAAGCCTTTCCAAGCTATCAGGAGGTTGAGGAGTTTGCATCATCGGCTGGTTGGCAAGATGAAGTCAACGAAGCTCTTTATGAGGAAATCGTCAGAGAAAGTAAAGACTTTAGTAGTTCAACGTTTCCTTCTATGAGAGAGGAAGTCATTTGCGACATTTTTGCTGTTTACCACTTATTGAAGCATCGAAATGAACTTAAAATGTCTTACTGGACATTACTGAAAATTCTTCACGTAAAACTGAAAGCACATCATTTGAGAGTAGGCATTAAGCAAATATGTGAACAAGGTAATGTATATAATGCTATAAAATCTGACAACAAAATTCAGCCAGAAAAAATAAATGTATTTTTTGGAGAGATTTTTGATAGGACATATGTTGCAGGTGAATTTCTTCTAAGTTTTGTGATGGATTCAGAGGATAGAAGCCTCCAATTTATGGGTCAGAGACATATAGAGGAAATGCGGATGCTAAATTCCGTTTTCGTTGAAGCTTTTCTCTTTCCATTGCGACAAATAATTCCTAGCATTATGTTATTTGCAGTTGAAAAACTGAAAGACGAAGCTTATCGTGACTCTATGGAATACTTTGCAGAGAATCTAAAACCTGAACAGTTGCTAACGTTTGTAAAAGAACCCAGTTTTATCTAAGTGCGATCGCCGATCTTGTAGGGTGGGTTAATGAAATGTAACGGTGCGATTCGTTTCTAGGGGAATAAATAGTCTAGAGTAGCCTGTAGGTTGAACTTCGGCCGTGAGCTTTTGCCGAACGGTTGACGCAAGGAAACCCAACCATATCAAGTTTGCTGTGAGGTTCCGCTGTTGCTACAATTTGATCCCACATCCATAATTCTATCAAGCTAAAATGGAGTGCTATCTAGAAGGAACTTATGATGAAATACAAAATTGTCCTTTATCGTTCTGAAGAAGGAATTACTGTTGGCGTTCCTGCGCTCCCCGGTTGTTGGTCCGAGGGAGATACTGAGGAAGAGGCATTAACCAATATCCAAGATGCAATTCGTGAGTATCTTGCAGCCTTAGAAGAACGCTTGCAAGATGGGGAAATTCGTGAAATTGAAATGCAGGTGTAACTATGCCTAGAATTCCTGGCGTAAATCACCTAGATGCAGTACGAGCCTTGGAGAAGGTAGGCTTTCGGATCATTCGCCAAGGCAAACATATCATCATGAGTGATGGGGTGCGTCAAGTTGCTCTTCCAAGGCACAATCCAATTAAGGCATTTACAATGGGTGGAATTGTTCAAGATGCTGGTTTGACAGTCGCAGAATTTCGTCAACTATTATGAGTGCGATGCCAAAGGCACTGCGTAGCAGATCGCCTCGCCCGTAGGTTGGATTGACGCAAGGAAACCCAACATCAATCAACTCATAACAGAGTGCGATGCCGAAGGCACTGCGTAGCAGCACGCCGATCTTGTAGGGTGTGTTAATGAAGTGAACGCACCTTATCTAATGTTCAAAATCCGTGGGTTACGCTAACGCTAACACAGGCTACATCATATCGATCGCCAAGATTAAGTGATTGCCAAAGCGATCGGGTATAACACAACGTTGCACCTGACTTAATAAAGCAACGGCTTTCTAAACCTATGACCATCCGGTTCTACGACTATAAATGCTCCTGCTAGTTCCACTTCGGAGTAATTTTTGATGATTCGCGCTAATTCCCCATGAACTGCATTAACTGTCGTGGGTAATACCCGAAGGTAAATATACTTTGCACGGCTACAACTTGCATTTTTTACTCAAGGACAATAATATAGTTTAAGAGTCATAATTAGAAGCAAAGCACTCATTAAAAACATGATTAACCTAGAATTCACGGAAGAAGAAAAGAACTCACTGTCTTAGGAAAGATTTCATCATCCCCATCCCCGGGTTCAACTGAAGATGGAAGTTCTCTGGTTAAAGAGCCAAAAGATACCGCACAAAAAAATTTGTCAGTTAGCAGGAATCTCGCCAAATACCTTATTAACCTATCTTCGAGATTATGAAGAAGGCGGAATAGAAAAATTAAAAGAAATCAACTTCTATCGCCCTAAAAGTGAATTAGAGTCTCAAAAAGAAACGCTCAAAAAATACTTCGAGAAAAATCCACCAGCCACAATAAATGAAGCTGTATATAGGAGAGAAGAATTAACGGGAATAAAACGAAGTCCTACCCAAGTGAGAAAATTTTTAAAATCAATGGGAATGAAATGTTTAAAAGTAGGTTCTCTTCCTTCTAAAGCTGACCGGGATGAACAAGAGGACTACAAAGAAAAAAAGCTAGAACCCAGACTAAATGAGGCTAAAGAAGGAAAAAGGGCTGTTTTTTTTGTTGATGCCGCTCACTTCGTCATGGGAGCATTTCTCGGTTTTGTTTGGTGTTTTGAGAGACTTTTTGTTAAGTCACCGAGCGGGCGTAAACGCTTTAATGTTTTGGGAGCATTAAATGGGATAAACCATGAAGTTATTATGGTAACATATGACAATTATATTACAGCAACTCAAGTCTGTGAACTCTGGTCAAAAATAGCTGCTTTAGGACTAATAATTACCATCACTCTAGTATTAGATAATGCCCGCTATCAAAAATGTAAAGTTGTTGAGGAATTGGCTCTTTTTTGTCAATAGAGCTACTCTATTTGCCGTCTTATTCGCCTAATCTAAATTTAATTGAAAGGCTGTGG
>NZ_JASJFE010000733.1:0-1352 GCF_030067735.1 Microcystis sp. M53598_WE2
AACTTTAAACTCTAAGACAAACATTTTACGCAGGGGGGACTTAGACAAAATCAGTATAGCACAATAAAAGTTAAGTTAACAAGATATAGTTTAAAAAGCCGTCCTAAAAGGACGGGGCTTTAACCCAAAATTTCGGTAAAGTATCATTGGAACTCCCCTGTGGTGGAAAACTGTCATTTGTTAAGCTAAAAGCTTAAATCTACTTAGTTTCTAACCTTCTTTTTGGGTAGGAGAATTGCCAGATTTTTTTTGCTGCTTCTTGCTTTCAGAAGCTGATAACTGATAGCTATATTAATCCAGAGCGCGACGAATTTGAAGACAACACCATTCTTGACGTTTCCACAGGGCAGCCACTGTCCAGCCTTGGGTTTCTAAAATATCTGTAACTGCTTGTGCTTGGGTGACGAGGATGCCGCTTAAAATTCCCCAAGTGGTGGGTTTTGCCAGACGGGTAATTTCCGGCATTAAAGCGATAATTGTCTCGGCTAAAATATTACAAACGATGCCATCGACACCATCGGGAATTAATTCTAATAACTCCTCGACACTACCCTGATTAATAGCTAAATTTTCGGGGTTAATTCGGTTGAGATGGCGATTACTGCGCGTCGCATTCACCGCCAGCGGATCTGTATCGACAGCATAAACTTTTTTGGCCCCCAATAAAATCGCTCCGATCGCGAGTATGCCAGAACCACAACCGATATCGGCGATAATTTTAGGCTCTGGATGGCTACTTAAACGCATTTCTAGGGATTCTAGACATAATTGCGTGGTTGGATGCGTTCCCGTGCCAAAAGCGGAACCGGGGTCAATTTTAATCACCAATCTCTGGTTATTTTCGGGGGGATTTAACCAAGCAGGACAGATCAAAAAGCGATCGCCGATCTCGCTAATTTGCCAATGTTGTTTCCAACTGCTGGCCCAGTCTTCCTCGTCCATTAACTGCCAATGGCTGACAGGTTCGGGAAAACCTAAAATCAAAGCATCCTGCTTTAACCAGAGGCTTAGTGCCTCTAAATCGGGCAATTGCGCTTTAATTTCTGGTATATAGGCCTTAATCTCTAAAGAGGATTGTTTTTTAGCAGTGGCCGTTCCCGAACAGCCAAAATCTTCCAGTCTCCAGAAAACCGTTTCTTCGAGACTAGGTTCGCACAAAACCGTAATTTCCCACCAACTATTAGACATATATCAGTGATCAGTGATCAGTTATCAGATTTGAGTTTTCAGTCAACAGTATTAAGTAGGTGGGTGGAATTAAATATAAGATGAACGTAGGTTGGGTTGAAGCATGAAACCCAACGCCCGCATGGGTTACGCTACCGCTAACCCATCCTACAAATAATTGTACC
>NZ_JASJFE010000103.1:0-1170 GCF_030067735.1 Microcystis sp. M53598_WE2
AATTAACATCCATTCTGAAATATCAAAGTTACTTTTTCCTGTGATAGCATCTAAACCATGATAACCTTGAAAGTTACTTTTTTGCGGTAAATTGCTACCATTAATCAATCCCTGTTTTGAGTTTGTTATCCAAGGTAGATTCCCCAAGAATAAAATATTCTCTTTCCATGCTTGAGTTAGAGCATTCCAATCACAGTCAAAAAAATTATTTTGATGAACTTGTATTCTTGTATCTTGGCATAATTGCTCATCTTGGGCTATCTGTGCAACATAATTAGGATTAATTTCAAAGCCAAGAATTTTTTCAGTTTGTTTGAAGGTAACTGCTGCCGATTTTAAAAAGTTTCCTGTACCACAAGTTGGCTCAATAATTACCTTGGGATTAACATTTATTTGTGATAACTTTTGGCAAATCTTTTCGGCTAACTCTAAAGGAGTTTGAAAGTCGCCGTATTCAACTTTAACTGGAGAAACTGACATTACTAATTCTCTCTATAAATAGCGATTAATCCTTCTTCTTGACCAGCAAGATCAATTACTCTAGTATATTGTAGTCTCCACTGTAAGGCGTTGGAAATGGTTAAAAATCCTTGTACTGGAGGATTAGCAAGAATTTCATCGGCTATATTGGCTGCTTCCATTTCATCAACGGGTAAGTTTTTATCTAACATAAAGGCAATTAAATCATCTTTGTTACCCTGATTGTTTAAGATGTTGCGAATACCACGAGTCATCTGGAAATCAGCTGTTCTTTCAGCCGATACAAAAATTGTCGTGATCATTCTTAAATTGGCAGTGCGATTGAGACTATTATCTAACTTTTCATAAACAAAAATAATTAAGGAATATCCTAAGCCAAAAATCTTTTGTCTTGCGGATTTAAAAGGACAAGATGATTGTGGTTGTTTAGTACTGGTTACTTTTATATCAACCAGCAACTCAGGAAAATCGATACCACTGGCTGCATTACCCTCAACAAAATCATATTTTTCTTTTAGATATAGTTTAAACTTTTGTTCTAAGTAGGTTCCGATCGCTTTACCATCTGTAACACCGTAGAGCGAAGCTTCTTGATGTTGAGACTCTAAAGCTGAAAATATAGCCGCCTCATTACCTAAAGATTCTTGGGTTAATCTTGACATATATAGCTAAATTAATTAATCTCCTCGT
>NZ_JASJFE010000365.1:0-4796 GCF_030067735.1 Microcystis sp. M53598_WE2
ATTGCTTGATGAGCGAGGTTAATTTGTGCCGGTAGTTGATGGGTTAAGACTCGATTTAATAACTCGATCGCCTCCTCGTCTAAATCTAAGTAAGAAGTAACGAAAGAATCGTTATCCTCAGCTAAAAACTTATTTTCTTGCTCTAAAAACTCCCTAATATTCTCTAATTGTTCTAAAGTTAAACTTAGTTGTTCTAAATAAGCCAGTAACTTTTTATCTCTGGATTCTAAAACCGATTGAGCGACTTGAGACGATTGAAATTTTAGCTCTTTTTCTCCCTGAATTTTAGCCGCTTCTAGGAGAGGGAAAATTAACTTTAATGGTAATAACTCTCCCGCCAATTGACCTAAATATTCTCTCTGTTTATCTAACTTTTTATCTACCTCCTTTTTTCTGCTCTCTAATTGACTTCTTTCGGCGGCAATTTTTCCGCCATCAATGCGAAATTTATCCGAGACTGCATCAAAATCATTTCTAACCAAATCTAAATTTTTTTGTTGAGTTTCCATCTCTTGTCTAGCCAATTCTAAATCTTCTTGGTACTGAGCTAATTTTTTCTCGATAGCTTCAATAGTTGCCAGTTCATTTTCTGCTGCTAATAACCGGCGCTTGCGACTAGCTAAGATATCGAGATCAACGGCTAATCTTTCCGCTAATTCTAACCCTAATAAAGTCTGCATCGAATCCTTAACGCTGTCAGGAGGTACATCCTGTTCTGCCAATTCTTTTACCTGTTCCCCATCAAATAAAAAGAGGTTAGAAATACCCAAAGGTAATAAAGTTTCAATATATTCATCCCAAGTATTAGCTAAGGCGGGATCGGGCCAATCCTCATCTAAAATACCGAGGGTATCCTTACCATCTTTGGGCTGTTTTGTCCAGTATCTAACGATACGATATTGTCGCCATTGTTCATTAACTAGATGTTCAAAAGCCAATTCAATTCTCGCTTGATCGATGAGGGCAGCTTGATTATTAACTGCTTGACTAAGAAACTCGGCATAACTTAAATTATTGCGAGTAGAACACTTTGCCCGCGCACCGTACAAAGCCAAACGAATCGCATCCATTAAAGTAGTTTTACCGCCGCCATTCATGCCTCCCAAAAGGATAATCGGACAGGGATTGTTGTCTTTTTCGGGACGTAAATTAATCACTTGACGACCGGCGTAGGGACCGAAATTTTGCAAAACTAATTCAGTAAAAATCATTAACAGTCAGCCTTATTTAAGTCGAAAGTTTTAGGAAATCTCCTGTAAAAATTATACCTGAAAAAGTGCCGCAGATATTTTTTTACACCCAAGAAAAAACCCCAGACTTTATACTATAGCATTGATCACCATCGCCTAGATATAATCAAGGTTTCCTGATTTTTACTTTCCAGTTTATTACTGGGCATGAGCCTATTTTTTGAAAAAATCGTTATGATCGGCGTGAAAGTGCCAACACAGGGGAGAAAATTGCTATGATCACGATCGGCGAATATTTATGCCAGCGTCTCCATAATTTAGGGGTTAATCATGTTTTCGGGGTGCCGGGGGATTATGTCCTCGATTTGATGGATGTTTTGGTGGAAAGTCCGATCGAATTAGTTTGTACCTGTAATGAGCTTAACGCGGGTTATGCCGCCGATGCCTACGCGCGAGTCAAAGGGATGGGTGCTGTCTGTGTCACCTACGGAGTCGGGGGATTTAGCCTGGTTAATGCTGTGGTCGGTGCTTACGCTGAAAGAGTTCCCTTGGTGGTAATTAGTGGGGCTTCCGATCGCTCGATTCGCCGGGATAATTTATTATTACACCACACCACGGGCGATTATAATCTGCAATTGTCCATCATGGAAAAAGTCACGGTTGCCTCGGTTATTCTCACTAATTCCGCCCAAGCAGCCAGTCAAATCGATCAAACTTTAGCCGCTTGTTTGCATCACAAACGTCCCGTGTATATCGAAATTCCCCGGGATCTAGTCTATCGTCCCTGTATCCCCTCAGAAAAGCCAATTTATTTAACCGATAATCTCACGGATGCCGCCGCTTTAGAAGAAGCCATTGAAGAAGCGGCTTTTTTATTAGAAAAAGCGGAAAAACCAATTATTTTAGCAGGGGTAGAATTCCATCGGTTTAAACTCCAGGATAAGTTGCTGAAACTTTTAGAGGTAACGGGTTATCCCTTAGCCACCACTATTTTAGGTAAGTCGTCAATTTCGGAAATGCAGCCGCAATTTATCGGCACTTATGTGGGGGCATTAAGTCGCGAATACGTTAGTCAACGGGTGGAAAATGCCGATTGTGTCCTCTGTTTAGGGGCGATTATGTCCGATATGAATTTAGGCGGATTTACGGCTAATTTAAATCCCAATAATTTGATTAATGCCAATTCCGAGAAGATAAAAATTAAACATCACTTCTATCAACCAGTATTCCTAGGGGATTTTATCGAGGGTTTAATTAATAAGCTAAGTCACAAAGAAGCGGCTACACTAGAGATTAAACCCGCGGTCGAATTGAAGAATTTAGAATTCATCCCCGTGCCAGAGCAAAAATTAACTAATGCTCGTTTTTATGAGCGAATGAATCATTTTATTGCTCAAGAATCTTTTGTTATTTCTGATACAGGGGACGCAATTATTGCCACAATTGATTTATTAATGCCCCAAAAAACCGACTTTATCGGTCAAGCATTTTATCTCTCTATTGGTTATTCAATTCCCGCCTGTTTAGGAGTAGCTTTTGCCGCACCCAATACTCGTCCTATCGTCTTTGTGGGTGATGGTGCTTTTCAAATGACTGCCCAAGAACTTTCGACAATTATCCGTCACCATCTCAATCCAATTATCTTTTTAATTAATAACGACGGTTACACGATCGAGCGGGTAATTCAGGATAATATTTATAATGATCTACAACCGTGGAAATATCACCAATTACCAGCAGTATTTAACGGGGAAAGTTGGAGTTGTCAAGTCGGGACAGAAGGGGAATTAGAAAAGGCTTTATCGATTGCCCAGGGTAACATCGATCGCCTATCATTTATTGAAGTACATCTCGATCGTTTTGACTGTTCCCAAGGCTTAACTCGTTTAGGTCAAGCTTTACGTTCACCCCATGCTTAGACTGGTTATGCTATTAAGTTTTGACTGTGTGAAGCTGCCCTAAGACACCAGACTGAAACTCTTTTGGCTCCCAAGAGTCAACAATTAAGATACAATCGGTATCTTAATCAAAGTGTGATGGTGACAACCGCAACTAAAAACCCTATGAATGCTTTATGGAAACAAATCACCCTATTGAACTTTTCCCCCGCTTCTTGGTCAAAATATAGCTATCTGCATCGTTTCGTCGGCCTTTTTAGTCAATGGCGACAGGGTAGCCAGTTTGTGCAGTGGACAGAACTGATGGGTGCGCTGTTAATCTCTCTCCTTATCGCCACCGCGCCGTTTTTCTCCACCAGTCAAATCGGTTTTTTATTGTTAGCAATAGCCGGTTATTGGCTACTCTTAACCCTTGTGGATGAAGGCAAAATCGGGGTAACACCGATTCACATTTTAGTGCTTTTATACTGGGGAATTGCCACGGTTTCCACGGCTTTTTCTCCCGTTAAAACCGCAGCTTTGGAAGGATTAATTAAATTAACTCTCAATCTCATCTTTTTTGCCTTTACCGCCCGAATCATGCGTTCGCCACGCCAGACAAATTGGATTCTGACTACTTTAGTTTTAACCGCCTTAGCAGTGAGCGTTTACGGCATTCGTCAGCAAATTTTTGGTGCGGAACAGTTAGCAACTTGGAACGATCCCACTTCCGAATTAGCGGGAGATACTAGGGTTTATAGTTATCTCGGTAATCCTAATTTATTAGCTAGTTATTTATTCCCTGGTATTGCTTTTAGCGGTGCGGCATTATTTGTGTGGCAGGGATGGCTACCGAAAATTTTAGCGGCTTTACTAACTTTAGCCAATGCCGCTTGTTTATTTTTTACCGAGAGTCGTGGCGGTTGGATTGGTTTGATGGTCTTAGGAATCGTCTTCTTATTGCTATTATTTTATTGGTTCAAAAATTATCTACCGTTATTTTGGCAAACATGGCTTTTACCCTTAGTTTTAGGGGGTTTAGCCGTGGTGATTTTAGGGGCGATTTTATTGGTGGATCCGCTGCGAATTCGGGTGATGAGTATTTTTGCAGGACGGGAAGATAGTAGTAATAACTTTCGGATTAATGTTTGGGATGCAGTTATCCGCATGATTCAAACTTATCCGCTTTTGGGCATCGGACCGGGTAATGATGCTTTTAAGAAAATTTACCCCCTATTCATGAAGCCAAAATACACGGCTTTAAGTGCCTATTCTGTGCTATTAGAAATCATGGTAGAAACGGGAATCATTGGTTTTACCTGTTTCCTCTGGTTATTAGTTACAACTATCGGCCAAGGCATCCATCAAATTAAACTTTTACGCGATAAAATGGACAGTCAAGGCTTTTGGTTAATCGGGGCAATTGCCGCTATGGCTGGAATTCTTGCCCACGGTTTCTTTGATACAGTTTGGTATCGTCCCCAAGTTAGTACCCTCTGGTGGTTAGTTTTGGGTTTAATTGCTAGTCGTTGTTATTCCCCCGCTAGAGGTTTTGATCGTGGCAATTCTCTCCTCTAGGGGGGCGAAATGGGGGAGCATTGAGGAGTTATTTCAAATTACGGATAGGACTGCTCTGAAAGGTATTTGAAGCTCGTGTAGGTGTAGGCGAGGGGGATTATTAAGAAAAATCACAGACCTTTGATCCTACCATCTCTCGGTGGGCAAAGCA
>NZ_JASJFE010000107.1:0-2301 GCF_030067735.1 Microcystis sp. M53598_WE2
AAAAAATGGGAAGAGGGCTATCACATAGTCAAAGGAATAAAAACTTCAAGTGAAGAAAATTTTCTACTGTATGGTATCCGGAGTTTTTATTACTTTCTTGTCACTCAGTTATCGGATATTAAGCCTACTGCTCATTTTACAGGTTTTGGACTCTATGATAAAAAGGTCACGGAAGTTTTGAAAAAAATTGACGATCCTTATCCATACCTAAGAGGTATTATTTCAGAGATCGGCTTTGACAGTGCTGAGATTGAGTACAAACAACGGCAGCGTAAAAAAGGGAAGAGTAGTTATCGAAATTTTTATAGGCTTTATGACGCTGCAATGTTAGGCATTACCAGCCATTCTAGTGTTCCTTTGAGGATTGCTACATTTTTGGGTTTTGCTTTGTCTCTGCTGAGTCTGCTAGTGGCGTTAGGTTATTTAATCGCCAAATTGTTGTTCTGGGATTATTTTCCTTTAGGAACCGCACCCGTTACTGTCGGACTATTTTTAATCGCTTCGGTGCAATTATTTTTTATCGGCATTATTGGGGAATACATTGGCTTAATGCACATGAGAATTTTAAAAAGGCCTTTAGTTGTCGAACGAGAACGGATTAACTTTGAGTGAGTGACTGTATTTGTTATACTAACTTAATCTTGGAGGACAAATGGTAATGGTTAGGCGTTGGGTTTCATGCTTCAACCCAACCTATGTTCATCTTATATTTAATTCCACCTACCTACTTAAATACAATAGAAAACCTATCTGGATTAGCTAATCTATATATAGCGTTTTTCAGTCTAATGAGGTATAGTAAATCCATCGATAGATAATAGATAGGCGTTTCAGCGTTTCAATCGGGACTCACCGCTATAGTAAAATGTAGATTCTGTGTACCCCCCACTTTTCTATATCGATTTAGTCTGATTGACGATTCGATCGTAAAATAGCAACAGATCAAGAGAGTACAGGTCAAATATGCCGAAATTTGTTATCTGGGGTAGTTATTGTGAAAACGTGCTGGAAAAACGCGCACCCTATCGTCAAGCGCATCTAGAGGGATTAAATCAACAGAAAGAACGGGGAATTCTCATTACTATCGGACCAACGGCAGATTTAAGCCAAGTTTTCGGAATTTATCAGGCAGCCAGCGAGTCGGAAGTGCGAGAATTAATCGAAGCGGACCCCTACTGGCAAAATGGTATCTGGACAGAGTACCAAGTCAAAGAATGGATTCAAGCTATCTAAGGGGGCTATCAGCTATATTTTTCTATAAGGGTGTTGTCATAAAATTCTCAAACTACGCAACTAATCAAACTCATCTCCGGTCAAGTCTGAGGATATTTTCAAGGATAAACCGGAGTTATCCCTTATAGATTCAAGCTGACAGCTGATAGCTTGCCTAATTTTTGCTTATCGCCATGGTTTACATCAAAAAGGTCGAACTCTCACACTTCAAATCCTTCGGGGGAACGACTCCCATCCCCTTTTTACCGGGGTTTACGGTGGTTTCTGGTCCAAATGGTTCGGGAAAGTCGAATATCCTCGACGCATTGCTATTTTGCTTGGGATTAGCTACTTCCAAGGGAATGCGGGCCGAAAGATTACCGGATTTAGTCAATCACAGCTATAACAGTCAACGTCATAGTACCGAAGCGAGTGTCTCGGTGACTTTTGATGTTGCCGATATTCCCGACGCCACCGATAGGGATTGGACGGTTTCCCGACGCTTAAAAGTGGCTAAGGGTGGCAGCTATACTTCTACCTACTATATCAATGGGGAACCCTGTACGGTTAGCGAACTTCACGACCAATTAAACCGTTTACGCATCTATCCCGAAGGGTATAACGTGGTGTTACAGGGGGACGTAACCAGAATTATCAGCATGATTGCCAAGGAAAGACGGGAAATTATCGACGAATTAGCAGGAGTGCCGAATTTGACCGCAAAATTGAGAAAACTAAGGAGAATATCGATTCGGTTAAAGAAAGAGAAGAACGCTGCCAAATTATTGCCACAGAATTGCAAAAATCTCTGGAGAAATTAGCACTCGATCGCATTAAAGCCGAAAAATACCAAAAACTCAAGGCCCAAGTCCAAGAAAAACAACAATGGGAAATAGTCCTGCATTGGCAAAATCTCCAGCAGCGCTGCCAGCAATTAAAAGAACAAATTCAAGCTGGGGAAAAGGAAAAACAGGTTTTAACCGAGACTATCGCCAATTTATCCGAACAAATCGCCCAAAATAGTCAAGAATTAGAGAAACTCAATCAACAGGTCAAAGCTTTCGGGGAAGATGAACACCTGTCCCTGAC
>NZ_JASJFE010000165.1:0-6728 GCF_030067735.1 Microcystis sp. M53598_WE2
GTTTGCCGCTTACAAAGCCAGTTTAGGCTTTGTTTGGGCTTGAAATTTGTTTAAGTCCCAATAAGATTATTACCGTCCTTTTTATGCTTGATTATTAATTTGAATGACTCGCCAAATTCATGACCAATTTGCTAAGGAATATCTGGAGGAATTACTAACACCTCTAGGGACGATTAAAAAGAGTAAGAAAGTCAAAAGTGAGGTTCAAGAAATCGATGTCTGGTTTGAACCATTTAGCTCACCTCCTCCCACTGAGTTACCTTTAGGATTACTTGGAAAAATGGCGGCTACTTCCTGTTTGTTTGAACCTTTCCGCAATCCCCCGACCGAGGTAGAGATTCGCAGTTGTTTGTCAAAGTTATACACGGTTCATGGGGATGTCTTGAGAAAAGCGAAACGGTCAAACAAAACTCTAACAGAAGCTGAACTACCAGTTCTCTGGATTCTAACGCCCACCTTTTCAGCTAGAATGATTGAAGATTTCGGGACTCACAGCGATGAGAGTAATTGGTTAACAGGGGTTTACTTTTTAGCGAAGTCTCTCAAAGCGGGCATCATTGTCATTCATCAATTACCAGTAATTGAGGACACCTTATGGTTGAGGGTATTAGGTAAAGGAGGAACTCAAAAACGAGCAGTTGAAGAGTTAGTTGAACTGCCAGAACGCAATCCTTGTCGAGAGAATTTATTAGAAATTCTGGCCAACTGGCGCAAGAACTTAGAGTTGAGAGATAATTTAAGTACCGAAGAACAGGAGGACATCATGAACTTATCACCAGCTTATTTACAACAAAGGGAAGAGTGGAAGCAAGAAGGGATACAACAAGGTAGTTTAGAAGAACGGTATTCCCTGATAACCAGTCTTCTGGAAGGACGCTTTGGCCCCCTAGATTCGGAATTATTCAGTCTAGTAGAAAAGATTGCCCAACTTCCCATCTCGGAACGCACCGCTTTACTTCTTTCTTTAGCGAATTTATCCCGCGAGGAATTGTTGGAAAGATTGTAAATTTCGTTTCTCGCTCTTCTTACAGTCGTTCAACGATAATTGTTTTCCTTTTGTTTTTGCCGATAAGCTTCAAATTCGGGGTTACTGGCAAGAATTTGACGAACGCGCTCGCGACTTATGCCGTATTTATCCCCTATTTGCTGATAGCTTAATCCTTGTCTATGGAGTTCTAAAAAATCGTAGCTTTTTTGCAGTTTTTCCTTTCTCTGTGCATCCCGTCTTGGGGTTGGACTCTTATCGCTAAGGTGTCCTACTATTTCCCTTCCCAACTCAGTCAAAGAATATTGAGAATCGTGGAAACTAACCAATCCTTGTTTTTCCAATTCTTTAAGTATTTTATGTACTCTGGTTAAATTATGAGCAGTTGTTGCCAATTGCCGAGATGGTTCCGAAAGTATCCGAATTGCCGAATCGATCTCAATCGGATAATCTAACATCCCTTTCAGAATCTGTTTCTGTTTTGCTTGGAGATTAGCGATCATCTCCTCTAAATGTTGAAAGTCTTCATTTTCATCCATCGGAATTACCATTTTAATAGACCTCTCCTTAGTCTGATAAAATCACAATCAGGAGATATTGTCAACAACTAACCGTAGCTTACCCAGTCGTTTATGCATTGCTGATGCACTTTTTAAAAAATGGTGATAAACTCAACTGTACTGGGTACACTCTCCCTATCGGATGAATTTGAGAAAAAATCGAGAGAAAAAAACGATGAACGAACGAGAAACATCGGACAAAATAGAAGCGGGCGGGGGTTTTCCCGTATTGCAATATTGGGCGGAAAAAACTCTCTCTCCTCAAGGGGTTAAACTCTGGCAAACCTTGAATCATAAAAGTGCCTGTTTAGCTTGCGCTTGGGGAACGGGAGGACAAAAGGGCGGTTTTGTCAACGAAGCGGGGGAAAGTCTGCAACGTTGTCTCAAAAGTGTCGAGGCGATTACCTCCGAATTAATGCCAGGTATTAAAACTGATTTTTTTCAGACCTATCATCTCGCTCAATTACAGTCCTTAACCTCCCTAGAATGCGATCGCTTGGGTCGTTTCAGTTATCCCGTCCTCTTAAAAGCCGGAGAAAGTCACTATCAACGTATTAGTTGGGAAGAAGTGTATCGATTAGCCGAACAAGCTTTTCATCAACCGTCCGAGACTATTGCCTCCTATAGTTCTGGACGTTCTTCTAATGAAGCCGCCTATCTCTTACAATTGTTTTTCCGGGCATTAGGAAGTAATAATTTAGCCGATTGTTCCGATCTCTGTCATGCCGCCTCGACCGTAGGCTTAAAACAGGTTTTCGGAACCGGAACTTCGATGGTCAGTCTGGAAAGTTTAAAACAAGCCGATTGTGTGGTGTTAATCGGTTCTAACGCTCCTGCTAATCATCCTCGCCTGATGAATGAATTAATTCAAATTCGTGATCGCGGCGGTAAAATTATTATTATTAACCCGCAAATTGAAGTCGGATTGGTCAAATTCTCCTCACCCGCTTTTCCGATTAAATCTTTATTGCGGGGCGGTTCCGATATTTCAACTCTCTACCTACAGCCGATACCGGGTAGCGATACTGCCCTATTCGTCGGATTACAAAAATCTTTAATTGAACAAAATTTAGTGCGGTGGGATTATCTCAAATCCCGTACAGAAAATTGGCAATCTGTTATAGATTACGCCCGACAAATTCCCTGGGAAACCATTACTAAAACCTGCGGTTTGTCCCGAGAAGAAATTGAAGCAACCGCCGCCCTTTTCGGCAATTTAGAGCGTGTGGTTTTCGCTTGGGCGATGGGGGTTACACAACAGGAAAATGGGGTAGATAATATTATCAGTATTGCCAATACCGCTTTAATGACGGGAAATGCTGGCAAAATCGGAGCCGGAACCATGCCAATCAGAGGTCATTCTAATGTACAGGGCTTCGGTTCTATGGGCGTTACGGTGAGATTACGTCAGGAAATCGCCGAGGCACTTGCTCAACTTTTAGGAAAGCCATTAAATATAACCGGCGGTTATGATACCAGGGCATTAATTGAAGCTGCCGAACGGGGAAAAATCAACACCCTTTTCTGTTTGGGAGGTAATCTTTATGGAGCAAATCCAGATTTAACTCAAGCCAAAAAAGCCTTAGCTCAAATTGATACGATTTTTTATGTAGCTACTAAGCCAAATTTAGGACATTTTCAGGGATTAGCCCGACAAAATACGGTAATTTTACCCGTCTTCGCTCGTTTTGAAAATCCTCACCCGACAACCACCGAATCGGGCAATAATTTTGTCCGTTTTAACGAGCGGGGAAGCAGTCATCTACAGGGTTCCCATGTGGATATCATCTCGGAAGTAGAACTGTTAACAAATATTGCCGTCAAGGTTTTAGGCACAAACCCGATTGATTGGTCGAGATTACACGATACCGCCTATATTCGTCAGTTAATCGCCAAAACGATTCCGGGTTATGAAAAGATCGGGCAATTAGATCAAACCCAAACAGAATTTACCATTAGCGGACGGATTTTTACCGAACCCCATTTTCCAACATCGACGGGAAAAGCGCAAATGTCTGTCACGCTTTTACCCACTTTAAAAGCACCGCAAAAGGAAGATTTCAATCAACCAGAAAATGCACCCGGAATTGCTCTGATTCTCGGAACAGGACGCAGTTATGGACAACATAATACCGTCGTTTATCAAGTGGGCGATAAATATCGGGGAATGCCTCACCGTCATTGTTTATTGATCAACGCCGAAGATGCCAAAAAAGCGGGCTTTCAAGAACATCAACGAGTCACCGTTCAAGGAGATGCCGGCAAATTAGAAAATATCGAACTTATTTTCGGTCCGATTCGCGAAGGTGTTGGCTTTATGTTCTATCCCGAAGCCAATGTTTTATTCAAGGCTAAAATCGACCCTCGCTGTGGGACTCCTGCTTATAAAAGAGTTCCCGTCTGGGTTTTTTAGTTATCAACTCCTCTGATTTTCTTTTTTGGAAATAATGAAATAGGGTTAAGCAGGTAGGCAAAATTATTTGTAGGATGGGTTAGGGGTAGCGTAACATGAGCAGGCGTTGGGTTTCATGCTTCAACCCAACCTACGTTCATCTTATATTTAGTTCCACCCACCCACTTTTTTGGAAATAATGAAATATAGTTAACCAAGCCAACCAACGAATTGAGCAGAATGAAAAAGCTATAGTCGCTTTGATCGCATTTCTGTTATCTTCTTCTTACCCTCATTAAAATAAGTATCCATGGGTAAGTTTTTACTAACCGTATTAAGCATAGCAAGTTTGTTTGCTGTCGGGATGGCTACCCCTAGCATTGCCAGTCCCACATCTGCAGCGACAAACTTGCAACTAGCTCAACGTCCTAACTGTAACAATCCCCAGACTCAAAGCCAAATGAACATTTGTGCCAGCATCGCTTATCAAAACGCCGATCGCAAGTTAAAT
Organism: Microcystis sp. M53598_WE2; assembly: GCF_030067735.1. NCBI lineage: Bacteria > Bacillati > Cyanobacteriota > Cyanophyceae > Chroococcales > Microcystaceae > Microcystis > Microcystis sp. M53598_WE2. The sequence goes on from NZ_JASJFE010000165.1 coordinate 4,449, forward strand.
CAAGTTTATCGACAACTACTGCCAAAACTGTCAGCTGCTCGCAAACAAAAATTAATTACCGCCCAACAAGCTTGGATTAAGTTTAGAGACAGCAGTTGCGAATTTGAAAGAAGCGCCTATGAGGGAGGCTCTATAGCTCCCATGATTTACGGTAATTGTTTGGCAGCTGTCACCGAGCAGCGTACCAAAGATTTGCGGAGATATTTAGAAGATAGCGATCTCTAAGTCAGAATCGCCGTTGATATTACCGATAATTCCTTAGACGTTTACTGCACAACAGCCTAAGCGGGTGAGGGGAATCGAACCCCTATCATTAGCTTGGAAGGCTAGGGTTTTACCACTAAACTACACCCGCATTTTCTTAGCACTTTCGTTAGCATAACACGAATTGCCGATTTTTGCAAGTAGGGATTTTCAGCTTGTTAATCGCCTCTAGATGGTCATAGATTGCCTAAAAATCCCGATCGCTCGGTTATTTCCCCGATTTGGCTAAAAGTTTTCTCCACGCGATCGAGGTCTAGTTGGGAGAAATTATCGATCGCCCAGTTGGACACTCTCTGCATAAAATGGAAGGGATAGGTATGAGCGATTCCCACCACCTGCATTCCCGCTCGTTTTGCCGCTTCGCAACCGACAAAAGTATCTTCAATCACCAGACATTCCCAGGGTTGCAACTGTAGATTAAAATTCCAACGATTGAATCTTTCTACGGCCAGTAAATAACCATCCGGTTGGGGTTTACTGGTGCTAATCTCATCGCCGGTGACAATGACACTAAAGTAATCCCCAAGGCCCGCCTGTTGCAAGATTGATTCCACTTCCGAGCGTATTGCTCCCGTCACCAAACCGATTTGTAGATCCCTGGCCTTAACCCGTTTTAAAAAAGAGTATATCTCTTCATAAATAGGAAGTTTCTCTAATTTTCCTAATCTTTCTCGGTATAAACTCGCTTTTTTGTTAATTAACTTAGTCAGATACTCCTCGGTCACTTGACGACCGCGACGGGTGAGAACATTACGCAAACAGACGCGATCGCTTCTTCCCAGACATAACTCCGCAAATTCCGACCCTAGGGGCAGTAAATTTTCTCCGATCAAGATTTCATTGATTAACTCTTGATGGATTGGTTCATCATTGATGATCACCCCATTAAAATCGAACAGAACAGCCTTTAACATCAATCTTAGACAGAAAAGCTAATAAATACTCAGTGTTCTTGATTATACTAAAGTTTTTCGTCGGAGCCAGGTGTGGGGAAGCTAAGACCCATTTTCCCCCAATCCCCAACTCCCCACCCCCCCGACATCGGGGGGGTCGGGGGGGTGGGTAGGGTTGATTCATGAATCAACCCTACCTTGAATCAACCCTACTATGAATCAACCCTAGGGGCAGGGGGGGGGAGATTCGGCTAATCTAAGAATAAGCGGTTTAAATGCGTCTTAGCTTACAAGCTAGAAGAACAGCAATCTTTCCATTTTTGGGCGATAGAAAGGATTAATTCTTTTTCTGCTTGGGGTAAATTGGCAGCCTGTCGGTCGATTATATCGCTTAATTCCCCGATAATCCGATCTCTACTTCTCTGGACTAAAGCTATTTCTGCGATAACTCGATTTAAACTGCTGATAGCTTGCCAAGTTTGCGGACGTAATGACGGTTCTGCGGCAATGGGGGCAACCTCCAGGGAAGCGATACTATCGAAAGTTGCTGCCTGACTAAATCGGTGTAAAGTTTGGGCGAGACTATACATTTCTTCCCCGTAGGCGAGGGAACGTACCACAGCAAAGGCTTTTTCGGCTTTTTCGGTGTCCTGTTGGTGAAGATACCAAAAACCAGCGGCGGCGGCGCGAGCAGGAGTATCTAGACGGATTTGGCTGTCAGCAAGAGAAAACAGTTTCGCCGACGCGGACGCATATTTTAACAATTGCCAATCGGAGGGATTTTCTGCCAGACGGGAGACGCGATAGATAATTTCTGCCTCTGGGAATTGCGGTAAAACGCGATTAACGGCGGCAAGGACAGGAATAAACTGGCGGCTGTACCGAAGGTATTGATTGAGGTTATTAATAGCCGTTTCCCAGTCTTGCTGTAACCATTGTTGTAGAGTCGAGGTTAACCCCGGCAGCGGTAGAAGGGTAATACGGGGAAAAAGTCGCCCTTGGGAGCCAGCCAAAAGCCCGATTAGCCAATTATCAGGACGGAAAAAGGCGAATATAAACACCACGCCTAACACCACGCCGAACGCCAAGCCCGACACCGCGCCCGACACGCCCGACACGCCGA